>NZ_JAYRLZ010000281.1:0-5290 GCF_041904975.1 Chitinimonas sp.
CAGCCAGGTGGTCTATGCCCAGCAAGACCCGGCCACCATCGACAAGGGCGTGTTCCATAACGATGTGATCGCGGTGGGCAATGGCAATGTGCTGTTCCACCACCAGTACGCCTTCCTGAACCAGACCGAGGTGCTGGCTGAACTCGCTGGCAAGCTGGCAGCGGTGGGCGGCCAGTTTGTCGGCATCGAGGTGCCTGAGAGCGAAGTGTCGGTGGAAGAAGCGGTGAAATCGTATCTGTTCAACAGCCAGCTACTGAGCAAGGCAGATGGCAAGCTGGCCATCGTGGTACCGGAAGAAAGCCGCCATATCGAGCGAGTATGGGCCTATCTGCAAAAGCTGGTCAGCAGCGGCGGCCCGATCAATGAGGTAAAGGTGTTCGACCTCAAGCAGTCGATGCAAAACGGCGGCGGCCCCGCCTGCCTGCGCCTGCGTGTAGCGCTGTCCGACACCGAGCTGGCAGCGGTCAACCCGGCCGTGCTGATGAACGACACCCTGTTCACCACGCTGAATGCCTGGGTAGACAAACACTACCGCGACCGCCTGAGCTTCGACGACCTGGCCGACCCGCAACTGCTGCTGGAATGCCGCAGCGCCCTGGATGAGTTGACGCAGATCTTGCAGCTGGGGGCGGTGTATCCGTTTCAGTTGGGGTAAGGCGAACGTGGGCGTAAGGAGGCTGGTATGCCGATGATTCCGGGCCCTTTGGCTGCCACCGCCTATGGCGCAATCAAGGTGGCTGGTTACGCTTATTTTGCGCGCCAGTTCAATCAACTCACCACAAGGTCGATTTCGCCAATTCGATTCGGCCTTGCCAAGACTGCAATCGGCTTGTTCGGCGGCATTGCGCTCATTGCGATATTTATGTCTGGAGCGGTGTCGGGCGACCCATCCGATGCCTACTTATACCTGGCTGCACTGCCTGTCAGACTAACTGCGTGGAGCATCGCATTGGGCTTGTTCTATGGATTTCGAGACCAACCAAGGCGCATGTTTCTAGCGGTACTCGTCGGTACTGCGTGGTCATATTGCCTTGATGCGATCATGTGGATTGTTTATCGCGTCATACCCGGAATGGCGATGCCGTTTTGCTGAATACGCGTGCTGCTCAGTGAGTAGCCTGGATGATGCGCAGCGAAATCCGGGGGCGGACGATAGTCCGCTTGGTTGCCAGCTTGCCGCAATCCCAATCGCTTGCCCATCTCGCCTTTCTCTGTGCCCCCTCTGTGTTCTCCGTGTTCTCTGTGGTTCAAGGTGTCAGGATTTTTGCGCCGGTAAGTAACAAGCAAGTAGCCAGTCGGGTTTTTTGCGCCGGCATGTAACCAGCAGCCTTGATGGGGCGCAGCGAAATCCAGAGTGGGCGCAAACCACTGCTGCAAATGCGGCGTGATCGACCGTGGGCAGATGATGGCGCCAGCCATCTTAGTGTTTGCTTAGTCCTGGTGCGCGATGGTTGGGTGTGCCGGGCAGGGGGCTTTGATAGCCTGCTGGTGCCGGGCTGCCAGCAGGCGTGGCCCGGTTCATTGTCTGTCCATTCAGGAGATTTTGCGTGTCCTCTTCACCTCGCGGCGTCAAGCAAGCGGTATTCGCCATCTGGTTCAGTCTTGTCATTTCGGTCCTGTCCAGCGTGACCAGCAGTCTGGCCGGGCAGTCTTCGCTGGCCAATCTGTCCGGCGCCTTGCTGATCTATGCCCTGGCGGCGGTATTGACCATAAAGGTTGCCAAGGGCCGCAATTGGGCGCGCTATGTCTATCTGACGGTGACCTGTCTTTCCTTGCTGGTGCCGGTGTTCTGCTTCGATGCGATCAGCAGTATCGATTGGCTGACCACCATCCTGTTATCGCCGGTCGAGGTATTCATCATTTACCGCCTGTTCCAGGCCGAGGCCTCTGCCTGGTTTGCCGGTGCGACGCCGCTGCGGGCTTGAACTGCCTGGTCTGGCCGAGATCGGCTGGCGGTTGCCGCTAATGCGGCGCCAAGCGCCGCCCAAAATGCACGTTCAAGCCCTGAGCAGGGCAGCCAGAGAAACCGGCACGGCGACGCTGGCTGGCGATCAGGCTGGCCGGTGCAGGCGCTCGCCATGGCTATACACGGTCATCCTGGTTTCGCGGGCAAAGCCGATCAGGGTGATGCCGGACTGCTCGGCTAGATCCACCGCCAGGGCGGTCGGTGCGGAGATGGCGGCGAGCAGCGGCAGGCCGGCGCAGGCGGCCTTGTGCACCATCTCGTAGGACGCACGCGAGCTGATCACGGTAAGGCCATCGCGCGGCGCCCTGGTGCGGGCCAGGGCGCCGATCAACTTGTCCAGGGCATTGTGGCGGCCTACATCCTCGCGCACCGTCAGCTGGCCGTCGTGCCAGTAGGCGGCGGCGTGCACGGCGCCGCTGGCGGCGTTCAGAGGTTGCTGGGCCTGCATGGCCTGCAGGGCGGCGTGGATGGCGGCGGGATCGACCAGCGGCCCGGCCGGAACCTGCGGGGCAGGGCGGCGGGCGGCGGCGAGGGACTCCAGCCCGCACAGGCCGCAGCCGGTTTTGCCGCTCAGATTGCGGCGCTGTTGCTTGAGTGCCTGAAAGCGCGCTTCGGGTATGCGCAGTGCCAGCGTCAGCCCCAGCGCGCTGGCTTCCACCTCGAAATCGAGCAATTCGCCGGCCTGCTGGATCAGGCCTTCGCTGAGCGAAAAACCCAGGGCAAAGTCTTCCAGATCGAGCGGGCTGGCCATCATCACCGCATGGGCAATGCCGTTGTAGCTGAGCGCAATGGCCACTTCCTCGGCCAGCCACTCCTCCCGCGGGCTGGCGTTCCCGCCATCGAGGCGCAGTGCCGGATGGCGCTGCAGGCCGCTTAGTCCTGCAGGCATAGTTGCCGGCCGGTGTCGGTCAAGTACAGGCAGCAGCGGCGGCCGTCGTCGTGCTGGCGCACCCAGTCCAGGCCACCGGCGTCGACCGGGGTGGCCAGCACGGCAAGCAGGCGGTTCAGCTGGCTCAGGCGCAGGCCGAGCCGCTTGCATACCAGATGCACCGATACGCCATCGCGCTCGTGCAGTAGCGCCATTACCGCAATCAATTGCGCTTCCATGCTCAGCTGCCCTGGTGCGGTGTCACCACCACCGGGATCGACTTGGAGGCCGGCGTGCGCGCCCGGTCGGCGACGTGGCCCAGCGGTACCAAGGGGTTGGTTTCCGGGAAGTAGCTGGCGAGATTGCCGGGCGGAATATCGTATTGCACCAGCAAAAAGCGGCGGGCGACGCGCTCGCCGTCATCCCAGTGTGAAGTCAGATCCACCCACTGGCCGGCTTGCATGCCCAGCGCCTGCAAATCGTCTGCGCTGATGAACACCACGCGCCGATGGCCGAATACGCCGCGGTAGCGGTCATCCAGCCCATAGATGGTGGTGTTGTACTGATCGTGGCTGCGCACCGTCATCAGGTTGAATACCGGCTGGCCGTCGGCTCGCTGGCGGTAGTGCTCGATCGGCAGATTGTCGGGGATGGCATGGTCCATAAAGCGCGCCTTGCCGCCCGCAGCCTGCCAGTTGCGCTCGCGCGCGGCATTGCCGAGGTAGAAGCCGCCCGGCACATGCACGCGGGCATTGAAATCGGCAAAGCCATCGACCACTTTCGCGATCTGATCGCGTATGCGGTCGTAGTCCTCCACCAGCCAGCGCCAGGGTGTTTTGCTACCCGGCAGGGTGGCCTCGGCCAGGCGGGCGATGATGGCAGGCTCGGACAATAGCTGTGGCGAAGCGGGCGCATTCATGCCGGCCGACAGATGCACCATGCTCATCGAGTCTTCCACCGTCACCCCTTGCGGGCCGGCAGCCTGGATGTCGATCTCGGTGCGACCAAGGCAGGGCAGGATCAGCGCCGCCTTGCCGTGCACCAGGTGCGAGCGGTTCAATTTGGTGGTGATATGCACCGTCAGTTCGCACTGGCGCAGCGCTGCTGCCGTGCGCTCGCTATCGGGAGTGGCGGCGGCGAAGTTGCCGCCAAGGGCAAAGAACACCTTGGCGCTGCCGCTCTCCATGGCGGCGATGGCGCCGACCACATCGTGGCCGTGGGCGGCGGGCGGGGTGAAATCGAAGGCGCGGCCGAGTTTTTCCAGAAATGCCGGCGTCGGCTTTTCCAGAATGCCCATGGTGCGCACCCCTTGCACATTGGAGTGGCCGCGCACCGGGCAGGCGCCGGCGCCGGGCTTGCCGATATTGCCCTTGAGCAAGAGCAGGTTGACGATGGCCTGCACCGTCGCTACCGAGTGCTTGTGCTGGGTGATGCCCATGCCCCAGGTGCAGATGGTGGCCGGGCTGTTGATATAGATGCCTGCCGCTTCGCGGATCTGCGCCTGGCTGAGCCCGGCGTGGTATTCGATATGGCTCCAGCTTTGCGCGGCGACCATCGCCTTGAAGGCAGCAAAGCCGACCGTGTGCCGGGCGATAAAGTCATGGTCGATGGCGTCCTGCTCCAGCACCACCTTGGCCATGCCGATCACCATAGCCAGGTCGCCGCCGATGCGTGGCTGGTAGTAGTGGCTGGCAATGGTGCTGCCGCCGGTCAGCATATCGGCCGGGCTTTGCGGGTCGGCAAAGCGCTCCAGGCCGCGCTCGCGCAGCGGGTTGATGGCGACAATGCGGCAACCGCGCCGCGTTGCATCGCGCAGGGTGCCGAGCATGCGCGGGTGGTTGGTGCCGGGGTTCTGGCCGAAGATGAAAATGGCTTCGGCATCGTCGAAATCGTCGAGGGTGACGGTGCCCTTGCCTACGCCGATCTGCTCGCGCATGCCGGCGCCGGAGGGCTCGTGGCACATATTCGAGCAGTCCGGCAGATTATTGCTGCCGAACTGGCGCACAAACAGCTGGTACAGAAAGGCCGCCTCGTTGGAGGTGCGGCCGGAGTTGTAGAACAGCGCCTGGTTCGGGTCGGGCAGGGCGTTCAAGGTGGCGGCAATGCTGCGGAATGCCGCATCCCAGCTGATCGGCTCGTAGTGATCGCTCGCCGGGTTGTAACGCATCGGCTCGGTGAGCCGGCCTTGTGCTTCCAGCCAGTAGTCATCGTGCGCCGCCATGGCGCTGACGCTGTGCCGGGCAAAGAATGCGGCATCGGCACGGCGCTCGGTGCTTTCGGCCGCTACCGCCTTGACGCCGTTCTCGCAGAATTCGAAGGTGGAATGGTGATTGGCATCGGGCCAGGCACAACCGGGGCAGTCAAAGCCTTCTGGCTGATTGAGCTGCAGCAGGGTCTGTACATTCTTGCCCAGACTGCCTTGTTCGCGGATTTGCTGGATCACGCTGCGCAGTGCA
>NZ_JAYRLZ010000282.1:0-5211 GCF_041904975.1 Chitinimonas sp.
CTATCTCAGCCGGGCATTGCCTATCATGCAGGCGACGCTCGGTTCCCAACACTTTGAAACACGCCACGCTGCCGGCTATCTGGGCGCGCTGCGACTGAGGACGGGACAGTTCGGTTCGGGCCAGGCTTTGATGGATCAGGCCTTGGCTGGACAGCCGCCTGCACATCAACTGATCAATGTCGCACGCAGCTTGTATGCGGATGTTTTGCTGGATCAAGGGCAGCTTAAACGCGCCAGCGAATGCTTGGATGCGGCGCGGGCCGATATCGCTCGCAATCCTGGCAGCAAATACCCTCGTATCTTGTTGCAAGAGGCGCGGCTCGATGCCAGCCAAGGACGGTACGATGCGGCGATCAAGAAGCTGGGCGAGCTGGAGCGCAGCTACACGGCCGATGGCAAAGGTCAATCTGCCCTGATGGCGCCAGTGCTGCAAGCCCGCTTCGATGCTGAATTTTCCTTGGATAGATTGGTACAGGCCGAAGAAACCCTATCAAGGCTACGGGGCTTGCCCGAGGTAGAAGGGAGCGCTTTCGCCTTGAATCAGGCATCTAGCCAAATTCGGGCGGCGAAGCTGCTCTTGGCGCAAGGTCGCACCGATGCAGCGGGCAAAGCCTACGCAGAGCTTTTAGGTGGATTGGCGGCCGCGCATATTGAGACGCAATTTCCCAAACTCTGGTCTGATGCGCTCCTTGGGCAAGCAGATGTGCTGCTGCGCCAGGGGGAGGGCGATGGCGCGATGAGCCGTATTCAATCGGTAGTGCGATTTTGGGAAGGGCGGGATCAGGCCGGTATCTGGTTGGCCCAGGCGCGGTTGGCCTTGGCGAATTGTCTGCTGAGGCAGCACAAAATCGAACAAGCGCGGGTCAGCTTGGAGCAAGCCAAGCGGGAAATCGATGAACAGGGGGCAGGCAATGCCTTCGCCGCTCAGCTTGATGCCTTGATGCGACTGACCAAACACGGTTGAGTAGGCGCTTTCACTTGCTCTGTGGCTCTGGGTGTTGAGGTTTCGCTTACTGCATGCGACGGGGTCTCGTACCGGGCGCTTGACCGACAAAACGACGTTGTATTTTTCAATCTGCGCTCCGTAGTGGGCGCAATTCGCACATTTGCTGATCGGTGTGCTGTAAATGAATATTTTGAATTGCACAATAAAACGTATTTATTGTGCATTTCGGATCATCTTGGAAATATTTATTTTTCAATGATGAAATCATATGCTTATGTATTATTCTCTCGGCGCGTAATCGCACGTTTTGCCTATGGTGATTGTGCCCGTGGCTCCGGCCTCATGCCGGATTTTTTAATTCGATCACAAGCGCTACTAGGGTAGCGATGACGCGCTGGCGCAATCAAGTCTTTGAAATTGAAACTGGGTGCTGACAGGCCCGTAAGGATATGATCATGACAAGACACAGTATTTTTCCGCTCATGCAGAAGTACACGGTACTTGGTGCAATGCTGGCATCCATGTCGGCCGGCGCGGATGTGATTTTTGATACCGAAACAGAGGTGCTTACACTCTCTGACTTAGGTATTCAGCAGCGCAATGTGTTGCAGACCTTCAATTCCGTTGCAGTTAAGTTAAAGCGTGATGGTCGGTGGGAGTTACTCAGTGCGGTCGGGCCAGCTCGGGTAACGACCATCACGACTATACCGTCGGCTTTGGTACTGACTCCGGGAGCAAGTATGGAGATTGCCTGCAGTGTCGACACCGATGGCGTGGCGATCCCGGGGGATTGTGAATTGCAGCTTGTCGAAGCGGCAGGTGGGTCAATTCTGGGTAAACGCTATACCGCCCCCAACACGGCCGGGATTTTCCATATCGTGGCTAGATCGAAATTGCATGCTGGGTTTCAGACGACAATATCAGTTGTGGTTAGCCCAGCGTCAACGCCAAGCGTGGTAATCAGCCCAACTAGTGCGACGCTAGCCGCCGGCGCAGTTCAGCAATTTCAATGTGATATCAGGGAAAGCGTGGTATCGCATGATTGTGTGTACAGGATTGATGAGGGAGATAGTGGTGGTAGCTTGATAGGTGGCCGCTATACAGCTCCCCAGAAGGCCGGGGTTTATCATGTTACAGCCTCAAGTGTTAAAAACAGCGCGCTTTCTGCCACTGCGACCATCATCGTTACCGGCACCGGCACCGGCACCGGCACCGGCACCGGCACCGGCACCGGCTCAGGCACGGGCACTGGAACTGGAACTGGAACTGGAACTGGAACTGGAACTGGAAGGGTCGCGATGGTAGAGGCCTGTGTGGCAAGTGGCCATGGCACCGACTATCAGGTGGGGGATGGGGCAGGGCAGCTTCCTGGCTTGGAAAACGTGCCTTGGGAGAACTTGAATGCGGGTGATACGGTGCGCATCTTTTATCGCGCCAAGCCATATAACGGAAAATTCATGATTTCCGGCACAGGCACTGTTCAAAATCCAATTCGTATTTGCGGCGTTACCGGGCCGAATGGTGAGCGGCCAATTATCGATGGTAATAATGCAATAACCCGCAAAGGGCAATTGTATGGTAATTCATTGCATGAAACCCGCTCGGTGATTGTGCTGAAGCCAAAGAACGATGCGGATTGGTGGACGCATTTCCCGCAATCGATTCAGATCGATACGCTGGAAATTACCGGGGCGACGCCGTCCAATAAATTTGTTGATACCAATGGGGTGACTCAGAGCTATGCAACATTCGGTGCATGTATTTGGGCTGAGCGTGGTCACGATATCCGAATCATCAATAATGTCATCCACAATTGCACGAACGGCATTTTCACTAAGTCGACCGACGATGGTGACTTTGCTGTGACCAAGGATGTGCTTATTCGAGGCAACGATATTTATGGAAACGGCGTTGTCGGCGATGATCATGAGCATGGATCCTATGTTCAATCGGTCGGCGTCGTGTATGAGTTCAATCACTATGGCAATTCGCGTGTTGGCGCAAACGGGTCGGCATTGAAAGACCGCTCCGTCGGCGCTGTCATCCGGTACAACAGCATAGAAGGCAACGCACGAAGTCTGGATCTGGTTGAGGCCGAAGACTTTCCTTTAACTGCTACCAAGGACCCGAAGTATCGGGCGACTTATGTCTATGGCAATCAAATTACCCATGATATGGGTGCTGGTGTTGCCATTCACTATGGTGGCGATCATGGTGGCGCCCCAGCGGGAGCATCATGGGGTGAGGGAATCTTTCGAAAGGGGACCCTGTATTTCTACAATAACTCTGTCAATCTGACCGGATCGACCTATTCTTCTGCACTCTTTCAGCTATCGACCACCGAAGAAGCCGCGGAGATATGGAATAACGCGTTTCTCTATAGTGGCAAGGCTACAGAGCCGGGAATTTTAGCCGGCCAGGATGTAGCAAGTGCCTATAAGACGGGTGGGACAGTTCGGTTTGGCAAAAACTGGATCAGCAGTGGCTGGGCTGTCTATGGCGCTAGCCATCCCGTTTCTACTGCGATCGTGTCGGGCCAGCAAAACTTCATCCAATCCAATCGAGCTGAATTCTCGCCAGCAACGTTCGCCCCGGTGATAGATCCATCGCAGCCGAGCCCCAACCTGAAGAGCGTGCTGATTGATGCGGGTCAGGCAAACTTGGCTGCGGTTGCAAACTATCCGGTCAACTATCAATTGTCTGCCCCGATGGTGGGCATTCTGAGGCAAACCACCGGCGCAACTACTGATCTGGGTGCTGTTGAATCGATGCAATAGGTAATCCTGGGGGTTGGTTTGTGCTCAAGGAATCAACCCCCCGAGCTATTTGCCGACCTCGTTCGTCGCGCCGGGCGCTTCCAACGACTTTCCCCAGGTTCGACGTTGAGCCGATCGACGCATCAACTAGCATTGCTGGCGCATTGGGTGCTAGATCAAACCCGCACTTCGCAATTCCTGCTTCAAATACGGGTAGAGCACGGTGGCGCAGATCAGGCCGATCGGGCCGAACAGTAATTCGAAGGCCAGCATGGCGGTGATCAGTTCCCAGGCGGCGACGCGATTGGCGCCACCCAGAATGCGCGCACTGACCAGGTATTCGAGTTTGTGTACCACGATCAGGAACACCAGGGCGGCGATGCCGGCGGTCAGGCTGACGCCGAGGCCGACCAGCAGCAGGATGCTGTTGCACAGCAGATTGCCGGCTACCGGTATCAGGCTGGCGGCAAAGGTGATGACGATCAGCGCACCACGGTAGGGGAAGGACCAGCCGGCCAGCGGGGCGATCACCAGGAGGAACAGGGCGGTAAACAGGGTGTTGGCCAGGGCTACCCAGCACTGGCCGCGCGCCACCCGGCCGAATATGGTGGCAAGGCCCAGCCAGCGCCGATGCCAGGCATGCAGCAGCGGGCCGGGTTGGCTGCCGCCTGTGGTGCATCCGGCGGCAATGCCCAGCCACCAGCCAAACAGGGTGTGCAACAGGATGCCCACGCCATGCCGACCGGCTTCGAACAGCTGGTGGCTACGGGTATGCAGCAGGGTCATCAGACGCTCGCGCAGCGATTCAGCATCATCAGGCACCATTTCTTGCAGGCCGATCGGCAGCGCGTCGCGCAACTGGACGGCTTGCTCCAGCAGCTTGTGCCACAGACCCATGGTTTCATCGGCCAGGGTCTTGAGGTGACTGCCGAGAAACATAGTGGCAAGCTGGCCCAGGATAAACGGGGTCAAGGCCAGCAGCAGGCCCACCCACCAGCGCACCGCCGGCAATCGCGCCAGATGCCGGTGAGCCAGCAGGGCGCGGCAGAGCAAAAAGCCGGCCATGCCGGCCAGCAAGGCCGAGGCCGTATGCAGTAACAGGGCCAGCAGCCACAGACCGCTCAGTGCTGCGAGGGTGATCCAGTCGTATCGGTTGTGCGCCATATTTGCTCGTGGAGTATCGCTGGGTGATGGCCGGCGCCGTGAAACTCAAGGGCGGGGTACCAAGTACTGGCAGTGCTGGGGCCGGCACGTGGCCGGCTGTTTCCTCGGAAACGTCCGCGTACCGCTCAGTGGCGTGTTTCGCTAGGCGTCTCGGTGGAGTCGATGGCAAACAGCTGGCCGACATCCACCACATCGAAGCGGTAGTGCTGATTGCAAAAATCGCAATGGATATCGACGCCACCAAACTCGGCGACGATGGAGTCGGCTTCGGGCTTGCCCAGCATCTTGATCATATTGCCGACCTTGTCTCGCGAGCAGCGGCAGCCAAAATGCGGATGCTCTTCG
>NZ_JAYRLZ010000283.1:0-5181 GCF_041904975.1 Chitinimonas sp.
AAGGTCGCCCGGATATACAGCGTCTGTTGTGTGGCGTAACTGCCAGCGCTGCGCTGATCGACCACGCAATCGCCTGGCAGGCCGATGCCATTCTGGTGCATCACGGCTATTTCTGGCGCGGCGAAGATCCGCGCATCATCGGGAGCAAGCGGCAGCGCCTGGCAAAACTGTTGCAAAACGATATCAGTCTGCTCGCCTATCACCTGCCACTCGATGCGCACCCGGAATTCGGCAATAACGCGACACTGGGCAGGCAGCTGGGCCTGATCACCGAGGGGCGCTGCGGCGAGCAGGATCTGGTGTGCGTCGGCCGCCTTGCCGAACCGGCCAGTGCCGGCGAATTTCTCAAGCATGTGGAAAGCCGCCTCGGGAGAAAGGCACAGCTGGTTGGCGACCCGAACCGCGCCATTACCCGCATCGGCTGGTGCAGTGGCGGTGCCCAAGGCTATCTGGCCGCTGCGGTGGCAGCAGGCTGCGACTGCTATCTGACTGGCGAGGCGTCCGAGCCCAGCTATCATGATGCGATCGAGTCGGGCGTCACGTTTATTGCTGCCGGGCATCATGCCACCGAGCGTTACGGCGTACAGGCGCTGGGTGAGCATCTGGCCGGGCAATTCGGTTTGACCGTGAGTTACCACGAGCTCGACAACCCGTTCTGACCACGTCCGATACCGGCCGGTTCAAGTCAGACAGCGGCGCCGCGCTTATCCTAATGGACTGAATCGGTTAGAATCGCGGAGTTTCGGATTTCACCAAAATTTCAAGTCAGGGACTGGGTATGACCAATCAAGTGGACAACAGCAAGCGGCGCTTCCTGACGCTCGCGACAGGCGCCGTCGGTGGCGTCGCCGTCGCCGGTGTTGCAGTGCCCTTTGTCGCCAGCTTCTTCCCCTCCGAGCGCGCCAAGGCAGCCGGTGCGCCGGTCGAGGTGGATATCAGCAAGCTGGAACCGGGCCAGAAGATCAACGCCGAATGGCGTGGCAAGCCGGTATGGGTGCTTAACCGCACCAAGGAAATGATCGACAACCTGCCCAAGCTCAACGGCAAGCTGGCCGACCCCAAGTCGGAAGCCAGCGAACAGCCCGACTACTGCAGCAAGGGCGATGGCCGCTCGATCAAGCCGGAAGTATTCGTCGCACTGGGCGTCTGTACCCACCTGGGCTGCTCGCCCACCATGCGCTCGGAAATCGGCCCGGCCGACCTCGGCGCCGAATGGCTGGGTGGCTTCTACTGCCCGTGCCACGGTTCCAAGTTCGACCTTGCCGGTCGCGTGTATTCGGGCGTGCCGGCACCGAAGAACCTGGTGATTCCGCCGCATAAATACATCAACGACAAGACGTTGTTGATCGGCGAAGACAAATAACAGAGCGGAGCGACCATGAACAAAGTGGAACAACTGGTAGGCTGGATCGACGACCGCTTCCCGCTCACCCAGATGTGGAACGAGCAGTGGGGCAAGTATGTCGCCCCGAAGAATTTCAACTTCTGGTACTACTTCGGCTCGCTGGCCGCACTGGTGCTGGTACTGCAAATCGTCACCGGCATCTTCCTGACGATGAACTACAAGCCGGACGGCAATCTGATTCCCGGCACCAATGTGTCGGTAGCCTTTATGTCGGTCGAATACATCATGCGTGATGTGGCCGGCGGCTGGATCATCCGCTACATGCACACCACCGGCGCCTCGATGTTCTTCGTGGTGGTGTATCTGCATATGTTCCGTGGCCTGATTTACGGTTCATACCAGAAGCCGCGCGAGCTGATCTGGATCTTCGGCATGTTCATCTTCCTGGCACTGATGGCCGAAGCCTTCCTCGGCTACCTGCTGCCTTGGGGCCAGATGTCGTTCTGGGGTGCCCAGGTGATCGTGAACCTGTTCAGCGCCATCCCGGTGATCGGCCCGGATCTGTCGGTATTCATCCGTGGTGACTTCGTGGTCGGCGACGCGACGCTGAACCGCTTCTTCGCCCTGCATGTGATCGCCGTGCCACTGGTGCTGCTGGCCCTGGTCGGTGCCCACCTGATCGCCCTGCATGAAGTCGGCTCCAACAACCCGGACGGCATCGATATCAAGAAGCAGCCGAAAGACCCGAAGACCGGCCTGCCGCTCGATGGCATCTACTCGCATCCTTACTACTCGATCAAGGATATCTTCGGCGTCGTGGTGTTCCTGTCCATCTTCAGCGCCATTGTGTTCTTCGCGCCGACCATGGGCGGCTACTTCCTCGAAGACAATAACTTCATCGCTGCCGACCCGTTCAAGACCCCGCCGCATATCGCACCGGTGTGGTACTTCACCCCGTTCTACGCCATCTTGCGCGCGGTGCCGTCCTTCCTTGGCACCCAGGTCTGGGGCGTACTGGCCATGGGCGCAGCCGTGATGATCATTGCCTTCCTGCCCTGGCTGGATCGCAGCCCGGTTCGCTCGATCCGCTACCGCGGCAATCTGTACAAGAGCATCCTGGCGGTATTCATCATTGCCTTCATCACCCTGGGCATTCTGGGCGCCTTGCCACCCACCAATGGCCGCACCATCGTGTCGCAGATCTGCAGCGTGATCTATTTCGCTTTCTTCCTGGCGATGCCGTGGTACACCAAGATGGATAAAACCAAGCCCGTGCCATCGCGCGTGACTTGGTAATCAGGGAGACCCAACACATGAAAAAAATCAGTCAATTCCTGCTTGGCCTGCTGTCGATCGCCGGCGTAGCCGTGGCGCTACCGGCTGCCGCCAATGAAGGCGCGGCACTCGATCGCGCACCGGTCAATGTGCGCGATGTCGAATCCTTGCAACGTGGCGCGCAGACCTTTGCCAACTACTGCCTGTCCTGCCATGGCGCGCAGGCCATGCGTTACAACCGCCTGACCGACCTGGGCCTGTCCGAGCAGCAGATCAAGGACAACCTGATGTTCGCCAGCGACAAGGTGGGCGAAGTCATGAAGGTGTCCATGCAATCGAAGGATGCCAAGACCTGGCTGGGCGCCCCGCCACCCGATCTGTCGCTGATCGCCCGCTCGCGCGGTGCCGACTGGCTCTACACCTATATGCGCAGCTTCTACCGCGACAGCAGCCGGCCTACCGGCTGGAACAATGCGGTGTTCGACAAGGTCGGCATGCCGCATGTGCTGTGGCAGCTGCAGGGCGACCTGGAGCTGCAGACCGGCGAAGCTAAGGGCGGCGCCGTGGTACGCAGCTGGGAAGTCGCCGAATCCGGCAAGCACGAGGAGCACCGCCTGGTACTGACCCGCGCCGGCGACCTGACCCGCCTGGTCGATGGCAAAGCCAATACGCTCGATTACGACCGCAAGGTAGGCGATCTGGTCAATTACCTGGTGTGGATGGGCGAGCCTTCGCAAGTGCTGCGCGAGCGCATCGGCTATGGCGTGCTGCTGTTCCTGGTGTTCCTGTTGCTGCCGCTGGTGTACTTCCTCAAACAGGAATACTGGAAAGAAGTGCATTAAGTAGTCCTGAATCGAAGCAGCCCCAGAACAGCGGAGCTGGCACCACGAAAAGCGGAAGAGAAATCTTCCGCTTTTTGCTTTTAAATCATGCACTTACAGGCTTTTTCTGGCTATTGCATGGTGCAAAATGCTAAAATCCGGCTTTGCCATACCAACCATCGATGGAGTTCCCTGCTTATGATGACCCTGTACTCCGGCACCGCCTGCCCGTTCAGCCACCGCTGCCGCATTGTCCTGTTCGAAAAGGGCATGGATTTCCAGATTGTCGATGTGGATATCCATAACAAGCCGGAAGATCTGTCGGTAATGAACCCGTACAACGAAGTACCGGTTCTGGTCGAGCGTGAGCTGGTGCTGTATGAATCGAACATCATCAATGAGTACATCGACGAGCGCTTCCCGCACCCGCAGCTGATGCCGGCCGACCCGATCCAGCGTGGCCGCGCCCGCCTGATGCTGTTCAACTTCGAACGCGAACTGTTTGTCCATGTGCGCACCATGGAAAACGGCAGCTCCACCAAGAAAGACCTGGAAAAAGCCCGCACCACCATTCGCGACAACCTGGGCCAGATCGCCCCGATTTTCGCCAAGCAAAAATTCATGCTCGGCGAAGAGTTCTCCATGCTCGACGTGGCCATCGCCCCGCTACTGTGGCGCCTTGAGCACTACGGCGTGGAAGTATCCAAGCCGATGGCGCCCATCCTCAAATACGCCGAGCGCCTGTTCGGCCGCCAGGCATTCATCGACTCGATGACGCCGAACGAAAAGGCCATGCGTAAGTAAGGCGTGAAATGTGAAAGGTGAAACGTGGCAATCCATTCGCTGGATAAGCCGTACCACTGCAGAGCATGGCTTTCACGTTTCACCGGCGCCTAGCGCCATCACATTTCACAGGCAACACACCGGCGCAGCGATATCACCTCTCCCGTTTCAAACAGGTACCCGTCATGAACCCCGTCCCGATCAAACCCTATCTGATGCGCGCCATTCATGAGTGGTGCTCGGATCAAGGCTATACGCCCTATCTGGTGGTGGCCGTGAAGGGCAAGCTGCAGGTGCCGATGGAGTTCGTGAAAAACGGCGAAATCACCCTGAACGTCAGCTACAACGCCACCCGCAATCTGCAGCTCGGTGACGACTATGTACGCTTCTCGGCGCGCTTTAACGGCGTATCGCGTGACATCATCGTGCCGATAGGCGCAGTAGTGTCGCTCTTTGCCCGCGAAACCGGCGAGGGCATGGCTTGGGAGCCGGACGCCAGCGAGCTGGAAACCGACAGCAACGGCGCCCGCATCGCCCCGCTACGACCAATCGCCCCGCTACGACCAATCGCCCCGCTACGACCAATCGACGCCGCACCGACCGAATTGCACGCAGTTGACGCGCCAACCGCCTCAAGCGAACCAGAAGACGAACCACCACCGGCAGCACCGCCAGCGGGCAGAGGGCATTTGCGCGTGGTGAAGTAGCTTTGCCCTGCGTTCGCACCAATAGCAAAAAGGCATGTTTTGACATGCCTTTTTGCTTTGCTTGACCCGAATCACTCCACCCTGGTCAGCACCGCCGCAAAAAATCCATCGCAGCCATGGCGATTCGGCGCCAGTTGTAAATAATCGCCGGTATCCAGGCCAATCTTCTGCTCGGCCAGTATGGTATTGGCCGGCAGCAGGCGGTATTGCGGATTGGCGGCGAGGAAGGCTTCGACGATGCCCTGGTTTT
>NZ_JAYRLZ010000284.1:0-5167 GCF_041904975.1 Chitinimonas sp.
CATGAATAGATTGCTACCCACGGCGCCGCACCTGTACCGCGCCGACGACTATCGCACCATGCCGTGGAAAAACGGCGGCGGCAGCACCTGCGAGTTGCTGCGTCTGCCGCATCCAGTGCGGCCCGACGACTTTGCCCTGCGCCTGTCGATTGCCACCGTGTCGCAAGGCGGGCCATTTTCGGCCTTTCCCGGCGTCGATCGCACCCTCTACTTGCTGGATGGCGATGGCATGGCGCTGCAATTTGCCGATGGGCGCAGCGCCCGCCTCGATCAAGCGCTGGCCCGCATCGACTTTGCCGGCGAGGTGGCGGTGGATTGCCAGCTGCTTGGTGCCCGCTCGCGCGATTTCAATGTGATGGTGGCGCGTGATACCGCCCGCTGCCGCAGCGGCATTCACGCGGTGGATAGGCAAGCCACGCTGCCCATGGGAGGCGACGGGCTGACCTGGGTCTACCTGCTGCACGGCAGCCTCACCGTGTCCGGCCTGAGCGCACAAGCCGGCGAGCTGCTCGCCTTGCCGCAGCAGGGCTGCGAAGTGCTGGCGCAGGCAGGTAGCCGCCTGATCGAGATTCAGCTGTTGCCAGCGTGATCGACCGGCAGGGCAGTCGGTCGGGCCGCGCTATAATCGGCCTTCGCCCATTTCCCTGCTTGCGCCATGTCCGCACCCGAAGCCCAACTATCGGTCGACCTTTCCGGTCTGAATTGCCCTCTGCCCATCCTGCGCGCCAAAAAGGCGCTGGCCGACCTGCCCAGTGGCACCGTGCTGCACCTGATCTGCACCGACCCCGGCACCCCCAGCGATTTCGAGGCCTTTTGCCGCCAGACCGGCCATGCATTGGCGCATCATGAAGTGGGCGCCGACGGCAAATTCCTGTTCTGGTTGAAGCGGCGCTAAATCATGATCCTCGAAATCGCCATGCTGCCGGTGCGGCCCGACCAGAGCGCCGCGTTTGAAGCCGCTTTTGCCGAGGCGTCCGCCATCATTGCGTCCATGCCCGGCTATCTCGGCCACAGCCTGCAACGCTGTATGGAAGTACCGGGCCGCTATGCGCTGCTGGTGCGCTGGCAAACACTGGAACGTCACACGGTAGGCTTTCGCGGTTCAAGCGAATACCAGCGCTGGCGCGCCCTGCTGCACCATTTTTATGATCCTTTTCCGGTGGTTGAGCACTTTATGAGTGTGCCGCTGGCTGCTGCCACGCCACTTTTCGACCACGAACCTCACGCCTCTGAGAGCAAGCCATGACCCAACTCACCCTGATCCGCCCCGACGACTGGCACCTGCACCTGCGTGATGGCGACGCCCTCAAGGCGGTGCTGCCCGATACTGCCCGCCGCTTTGGCCGCGCCATCGTCATGCCCAATCTGAAGCCGCCGGTGCGCACGGTGGCCGATGCTGCCGCCTATCGCGAGCGCATTCTGGCCGCGTTGCCGGCTGGTTCCACCTTCCAGCCGCTGATGACGCTGTACCTGACCGATATCACCCCGCCCGAGGAAGTGGCCAAGATCAAGGAGAGCGGCTTTGTGCATGCCATCAAGCTCTACCCGGCCGGCGCCACCACCAATTCCGATGCCGGCCTCACCGATATCGCCAAAGCCATGCCGACGCTGACCGCCATGGCGGAACTCGGGGTGCCGCTGCTGGTACATGGCGAAGTCACTGATCCGGGCGTGGACGTGTTCGACCGCGAAGCGGTGTTTATTGATCAGGTGATGAAGCCGCTGCTGGACAAGCTGCCCACCCTGCGCGTGGTATTCGAGCACATCACCACCGAGCAGGCCGCCAACTTTGTCTGGAGTGCGCCGGCCAATGTGGCGGCCACCATCACCGCGCATCACTTGCTGATGAACCGCAACGCGCTGTTCCAGGGCGGCATCCGGCCGCACCACTACTGCCTGCCGGTGCTCAAGCGCGAAACTCATCGCCAGGCGTTGCTCGCCATGGCCACCAGCGGCAGCCCCAAGTTCTTCCTCGGCACCGATAGCGCGCCGCACGGCAAGTCCACCAAGGAAGCCGCCTGTGGCTGCGCCGGCATGTATACCGCCAATAACGGCATCGAGCTGTATGCCGAGGCGTTTGAGACAGCTGGCGCGCTCGACAAACTCGAAGGCTTCGCCAGCCGCTTCGGCCCGCTGTTCTACGGCCTGCCCGCCAACCCCGACACCATCACCCTGGTGAAGGAAGCGACGCCAGTCCCGGCCGAGCTGCCCTACGTCGGCAATGACACCCTGGTACCGCTACGCGCCGGCGAAACCGTGGCCTGGCGCCTGGCCGACTAAGCCCGGCTTGCCAGATCGCTGAAGCAAACAAGACGCCCCGGCCGCAAAAGCGATCCGGGGCGTTCTGGCATCCGTAGCCTGGATGCAGCCGCAGGCGAAATCCGGGGGCGGGCCAAGCGGCCCGCAAGAGCGGCGACTCGGGCGTGGCGCTTCGTGACCTGCACAAGCCCGGATTACGTTTCTTTGTGCCCTGCTGATCGATCGGATTCTTTGGAGAACTTGAAATGATGACGCACGATTACCAGTCACGGTTTTGGATCGGCGTCGGCCTGTTTACCTTTCAAGCGGGTCAGTCGCTTGATCGTGCACATGGGGACTTTGGCTGTGATGAATTGCGCGACTTTTACAATGGCCGCACGGATCCTGTTCAAGTTGCGGAAGCAGTAATTAATGCGGAGCCCTACCTAGGGCCATTTGAGTGGGCGAGACTTAGAAGGAGGTCTATTCCGACTGTTGACGCATATATCACTGCACGATTGCTATTTGACTTTTCTTTAGTGTTAAGGGGCGACGAAGATCGATCTCCCTTGGCGCGTGGTTGCTTAAGATATTGTTTGACAACGAATGCATTGAAGATATTGGCGGTTTTTAATATGACCCGCTCCAAGGAGCTAGAAGAACTTAATTGGTACAACAAGAGTAACTTGATCGGCACCGTTCGCGAATTGACAGATTTGGTCGGCGAAGATTGGTTTAAAACTTAAATAGGCATGAAAAATCTCGTAGCCGGATGCCGCCGCAGTGCACCCGTGATGTAAGGGGCTAAAGCCCCAACAACCAAGCCGTCGCCCGAGTCGACGGCTTGGGAGCTTGGCCCATGGGCCTCAAACACCCTCATCCGCTTGGTCTGCGATCCTCGCACCACCCTGGGCTACAGGGCACTCCATGGTGAGCGCCGAAGATCATCAAGCTACCTGGGGCGGCCCTCGCGGCTGAAGCCGCGCCTGCACAGGCAAAGCAGGCACCAGCTCCCCCCGCCCTTGTGAACGGCGCCGTCAACACCTTGCGCCACCGTCAGGCCCTGCCCGCCTTGCGCACAGATCCGTTCCGCTTGCGTTGATTTCCATCAAGTTTTAAACTTCCAGAAAATACTGGAAATTAAAGAATGAAACTGACGCCGCTAGCCGAACGCTTTGTGCTGCACTTTGGTGAGATGGGCTCCCGCTGGGGGGTGAACCGCACCGTCGGGCAGATTTATGCGCTGCTCTATATTGCCGGGCGGCCGCTCAATGCTGACGAAATCGGTGAGACGCTGGATTTCTCGCGCTCCAATGTCGGCATCGGCATCAAGGAGCTACAGGCCTGGCGGCTGGTGAAGCTGACCCATCTGCCGGGCGATCGACGTGACTACTTTGCGCCGCCGCAGGATGTGTGGGACATCTTCCGGGTGCTGATGGAAGAGCGGCGCCGCCGCGAGATCGAGCCGACCTTGTCGATGCTGCGCGAGGCGCTGATGGAGGCGCCGGGCTTCGAGGAAGACCGGGTGGCGCAAGAGAAGATGCGGCAGATGTACGAGCTGATCGAGCTCACTACCGGCTGGCTGGATGAGGTGCAGCGGCTGTCGCCGGAAACGGTGATCAAATTGATGCAGCTCGGTGCCAAGGTGCAAAAGGTGCTGGAGTTTGCCGATAGGCTCAAGCTCGGCGGCGGTCGCGAGGACTAGCCATCATGGACAGCGACGGCCCCAGACCCACACCGCTTGCCGGGTCGGAAGTCTCCCCGGCACTGGCTTCTTCCCAGCTTGCTGTCGGAATGAATTCCGACCTACAGGCAGCACGGTCTGCTGAAACGATCTGCAGGAGCGGCTTCAGCCGCGAATGCACAGGTGATGCGAAGCGCGTCGCTATCGCGGCTGAAGCCGCTCCCACAAGTGAGGCTGCTAGCAAGAAGCGCTCAGCTAGCCTTTCCGCCCGATTCAATCGCCGCATCCTGGTTTTGATCGTGCTGATCAAGCTCGCTCTTTTGTACGCCGCACACCATCTGTGGTTCTCGCAGCCGCTGGCCAAACATATGCGGGTTGATCTGCCGGTGGTGGAAAACCACCTGGTCGGCCGCCCCGCCTCCCCGGCTTTACCCTATCCCTCCCAAGGAGTTGCCCATGACCCCCGCCGACCTGCCGGCTGATGGCGTGGTGGCTTTGTCGCGCCTGCAGTTTGGCGCCACCGCCATGTTCCACTTTCTGTTTGTGCCGCTCACCCTGGGCCTGAGCTGGATTCTGGTGATCTGCGAGTCGGTCTATGTCATGACCGGCAAGCAGGTGTACCAGGACATGACCCGCTTCTGGGGCAAGCTGTTCGGTATCAATTTCGCCATGGGGGTGGCCACCGGCCTGACCATGGAATTCCAGTTCGGCACCAACTGGGCTTATTACTCGCATTACGTGGGCGATATCTTCGGCGTGCCGCTGGCGATCGAGGGCATGATGGCCTTCTTTCTGGAATCCACCTTCGTCGGCCTGTTCTTCTTCGGCTGGCAACGCCTTAGCCGGGTCAAGCACCTGATGGTGACCTTTTTGCTGGCGCTGGGCACCAATCTATCGGCGCTGTGGATTCTGATCGCCAATGCCTGGATGCAGAACCCGGTCGGCGCCGCCTTCAACGATCGCACCATGCGCATGGAGCTGACCGATCTGGCTGCGGTGTTCTTCAATCCGGTGGCGCAGGCCAAGTTCGTGCATACGGTGGCGGCCGGTTATGTATGCGGCGCCATGTTCGTGCTGGGGATTTCCGCCTGGTATCTGCTCAAGGCGCGCGATACCGATTTCGCCATCCGCTCGTTTGCGGTGGCGGCCGGCTTTGGCCTCGCGTCGGCGCTGTCGGTGATCATCCTTGGCGATGAGTCGGGCTATACCACTGGCGAAGTGCAGAAAGTGAAGCTGGCGGCGATT
>NZ_JAYRLZ010000285.1:0-5166 GCF_041904975.1 Chitinimonas sp.
AACGCAGTAGCCTCGAGTTCTCCCCATGAGCCGCACGATGACTGCTCTGCTGACAACGGCGGCTGTTTCGACACTGGTCAAAGCCGGCGACGACGCCACCTTCGTCTGGGATGCCCACAAGTCCAAGGTTGCTCATGTCGAGGTTGTCGGCACTCTGCACAACGGGACGAGCGAGTTGGTGCAGGCCGGCAGCGGGTTGCGCGTAGGTCAGCCGTTTGTCCTCACGAGCGCTCACCTGTTTGCCCGAGCATCGAACTACAAGTCGATCCGAATTAATGTCCGATTCGGCTCGAGAAGTGCAGCGCCACATTCGGCTCAGGTCGAGATCAACGACCAAGCCATTGATCTTGCACTCCTTCGCGTACCTGGCCTCCCTGTCGAGCAAGGATGTCCGTACTTTCTCATCACGGACATGCGTGCGCTACGACCAGGTGCCGACCTCTTTTTTCTCGGCTATCCGATAGACAGACCACTGCGGCTCTCACTTGGCGTACTCTCAGTGGAACCTGACGAAAAGCTGCCCACGTGGGATACGAGCGCGTTGCTCAATCCGGGAAATAGCGGGGGTCCTGGCTTCTCTCGAGGCGGCTACCTGGCGGGAATCGCCAAGGGAGCGCTCACCGATTGGCGACAGGGCACTGAAGTAGTCCCACTAGCCGGCATCAGCACTTTCGTCCCCTCAGTTAAAATCCGGTCAAGCGCGATAGGCGACTTCATCTTTCGAAAGCAGCAGGATGAAGGTTGCCTGCGCGCCGTCGCGATGAACGGTGACGGCAGCTTTGGCCTTGGCGGAGGGCCACTGGCCCCGATCGATCCCCCGTCTCGCCTAACAGTAGCTCAAGCGATCTTCGTGTCTTGGCAAAGGGACGAAGGGCTGGCACCCAAGAGCCGAACGGTTGAAGCACGTACTGGGTACGTTATCGACAAGTGCACATTCGAGCCAATTCGAAGGCTCGCAAACGTCCAGGCGTCGTGCACCGTCGAGAACGCAGGGAGGCGCGCGCGCGCAGATTTCGTTGCGATTGGTGACCCTAAGGATCAGGTCGTGCGCTCGGCGGCGGGCCACCTGGTGCTTGAGCAGCGCCCGGAAACCTAGGTGACTACGAGAGCATTGCTGCTCGTGGCGCTTGCCGCGGTCGTCGCCAAGCCGGGCATGTGCCAACAGCACCGCTGGGAGGCCCAAGCTGCTCGAACGGAAGCCGTCAATTCAACCGTCGCACTTCTCCGCGCCGATCTACAGGCCAAGTCGCCCGCTACGGTGCGAAAACTAGACGCATCTATAATGCTGGACGTTTCGGTATCTGGCGGAAACGTGCCACGTTCGCGAAGGACATTCTCTGGTCGAACGATCGAGATCCCGGACTTGTTCATTGCGACCTCGATAAATCTCGCCCGCGCGTTAAGGACGGCGCGGAGGGCTGAAGACTACACCTGCATCTACCAATACAAGCAGCACATGGACCGGACTGGTTCAACCGTCGGTCCAGAGACCTACCTAGAGCGTGCGGGTACCCAGTGCGCTGAACTGAAGTCGCGGTTTCCGCTTGGCCCCGTGTCAGAGCGCATTGCCGAGCAAGAACTGATTTCGACCATTGCGTTCGCATACTTGCACGAACTTGGCCACCAGTACCACGAACACCTGCCGGTTCAATTGCCTCCGGATGTTTCCAGCAAAGAGAATCAATGTAGCTTTCTTCGAGGAATGGCAGTGCGAAGGCAGCTTGAGTACGAGGCTGATCAGTTTGCCGTTGATACTTTGGACGCACTAGGTCGTCCTGAGCTAGTTCTCGCAACATCACCTTTGTGGATCCCTGCACCACCTTCAGCTGCCCCCAATCTAGTGGCACTGGATCAGATGCTCAGCGAGCGAATCGCCGAGCATCCCTTCTCGGCATTTCGCTGGGCGCGCATCTTGGACCGGACGCTCGTCAATCTCTCAAAGCGCTCGACGCCCGACCCGGCGCTGCGCGACATCATTGAACAGTTGAAGGATTGGGAAGCACGTGCGCGCGAGATGGTTGCCGAAAGCGACCAATCGCTATCGCCTTGTTGAAGGCTTTAGCCACCCAAAAAAGCGATGAGTCGGTTAGGTCTTCTTCTATCCATGATCGCTCTCGCGCTGCTGCTTTCGGCAGAACCTAGATCGTCGCTGGCCCAGGAGGCGCTTCCAAGTGGGAAGGCAACCGAGCGGGACTTCGGCACGATCATCAGGCAGAGCAAGTGGAATGTGACAACCATTCCGGTTTGCTGGGAGAACGCGGTAGAGGCAGATGCCTCGCTAAGAGAGGTTGTTCGAAGGGCCGTGCTTGAAACTTGGAGCCGGCACAGTGCCCTAGAGTTTACCGGGTGGTCACAATGCGAAGAGCGAAGCCAAGGGATCCGCATTAGGGTTGAGGAAGCACACCCGCACGTCAAGAACATCGGCCGCTACTTGGACGGGATGCCGGACGGGATGGTTCTTAACTTCACCTTCCAGCGCTGGACCCCAACGTGCCGCCTTCGCTTTGAGTTCTGCGTATATGCGGTGGCGGTACATGAGTTCGGACATGCAATAGGTTTCACGCACGAACAGAATCGGCCCGATGCGCCTGAGGAGTGCAAAAGAGATTCGCAGGGGACCGTTGGCGATTTCCTGGTCACGCAATACGATTTGCACTCGATCATGAACTACTGCAACCCAAAGTGGATAGGCGATGGGCTGCTTAGCGAGCTCGACATATTCTCCGTGCAGACCGTATACGGTCAGCGAGCAGACAGTGTAGGCGGCACCAAAGTAACTCGAGATTCGCCGCCAACCGGCAACCCGACACCAGCGATCATGCCCATCGCCTTTACGAGTAGCCCGGCCGACTCAGCCGAAGGGCTCTCAGCGGTTCATCCCTAAGGAGGACGTTGTATCTGCTCGGCTCAGGCATTACACTCGGTGTCGTTGACCGCCGAGCCCTCCAATAGCAATGGCAGGAGAAGTAACTTTGAGGACGACACGACTCTGGTTTGCCTTTGCGTTCGCCGCCGTCGCAATGTGCAGTACTGCGTTTGCTGGTGGCGTCGTCGTCCGTGCTGAGACTGTTGTGTTTTCGGAGGGAGGGCCTCGGGTGGAGCCGCGTGCTGGTGTGGCAGTTTCCTTCCAGGCAAATGAGTATGTTTACGGCGCGAATCAGTATGCGTACTTGGCTTGGGCGGTAGCACCAGCAGACGCCTCGCCTAGCCCAACGACACAGCAGCTCGAGAGTTGGGAAGTCTATGGCGTGCTGGCCGGAACTCCGACTCGTGAGATCGGGCTGGCGCAAGCAGCCAGGCCGTACGTCTTAAGCTTTAGGGCACCTGAGCGCCCTGGCAAGTACAAGATCTTGCTAAGCAGCGTTCCAATGTTCCGAGACGCGCCCTTCAAGACTGGAGCTGGCTACAAAGAGTCCTTCACTCCGCATTCAGCCGACCGGCGCGAGCTTTCAAGAGCACTGCTGCAGTATCAGGGAGCCATGAATATCGTGGCTCGGTTTGAGGTGTCGGCGGTGGCTATCGCGGTTGATGAGTCGCCCAGGCTCTACCTCCGGGTAAATGGAGGGGTGCCCAGCGCGGCAAGAATTGATGGCGGCCTCAGCGATAAGCCCATAGTCTTCAATTGGTCGGTTGGACCAGAGTTTCGGAAGAGCACCGCACACGTGCTATATCGATATCGCCTGGATCCTGAGGACGACGATTGGGGTGCATGGACAAAGCAACAAGAGGCTCACTACTCGTTCCTGCTGAAAGGGGTCCACCAGTTTCGCGTCCAGGCCAAGTATTCGGACGGAACCATGGTCTTGGAGTCACCTCCCGCAATGTTCCAGTTCACGTTGCCAAAAGACCACGTATCTCGACCGACAAAGGAGACGCTGACAAAGGCTCCATTTGGAAGCGCGCCAGCGGGCGCTGATTCAATCGCCTTTGGTGAGGTGTACTCCAAGAGCAGGGCATTGGTAATTGGCATGTGGAAATTCGAGGATGCGGCGAACTTTCCACAGTTCGATGAGAAGAAGATCATGTCGGATGTCACCGCCATGACTAACGCCCTCCGCGGGAACGGCTTCGAAGTCACGACTCTGACTCGCGAGCGTGTTACGCGCGAAGACATTACGTCCGCCTTGAATACGATTGTCGATTCTGCTGGCCGAGACGACCGCATCTTCGTCTACTTTTCAACGCACGGCTTTGCTGATCCGATTCTCCCATCAACTGGATACCTAGCCACCTCAGACTGCCAGTTGCGCAGTCCAACTGTGCGATGCGTGAGACTGAATGAGTTGCAGGAACACGCGGACCGCGCTCTAGATGGCAAACGAGTGCGCCAAGTGCTCTTCGCCGTTGACAGCTGTTTCTCTGGCCTCGGCATTGTTCGAAAGGCAGTCGGCGTTCCGAATCTGACGAAGCTGGCCGTGCCTCAAGGTGCGTTCATGCTGACGGCAGGAATGGCTAACCAGGTTGCGCAGATCGATCCAGGCTTGGGGATGAGTACCTTCACGCACTTCTTGGCGGATGGTCTGAGCGGAAGCGCTGACATACTCGGCAACAACGGGCTCATTACATTGAGCGAGCTGTTCGTTTACGTGCAGTACAAAGTGGCGGAGCGAACGAATGCGCAGCAGATTCCGATGCTCGGTCGCATGAAGGGTGATGGTGAGATGCTCTTCTTACCGAGACCACGCTAGGAAGCAGGGAGGAGATTTGTATGCATCGACGTGACTTCATACGAGGTGTCTGCATCGCCGCGTGCTGCGGCTCCGGAGCTGGTTGTATGTCCCAGCCAACCAAGGCTTCAAGCTATTCAGATGGCGCAGCAGCGGACATGTGGATGCAAAAGTGGATCACTGACACAAAGCGCGGTGATCCTGGTTCAGAGAAAGCTCCGAACGGGGCGCTGCATGTTGGCAGGTTCGCCGACCCAATGTATTTTTTGACCAGTGTAGTTGGATGGGATCCGAATGCTGGGCAAGTGGGCAAATACATGCCCGTACGGGTACCCGTTGGATTTGTGACCGACTTCGCCAGCATACCGAGAGCATTCTGGTCGCTGTTGCGGCCGGATGGGCTGTACTCCTACGCTGCGGTTATCCATGACTTTCTGTACTGGGAGCAGTACCTTTCGAGAGAAGACTCGGACGAGATTTTGAAACTCTGCATGGAAGA
>NZ_JAYRLZ010000286.1:0-5155 GCF_041904975.1 Chitinimonas sp.
ATGCCAGCCAGCTGGATGCACCGCCGGCCGATGGCTTCGTCAGCTACACGGTGCGCCCCCTGGCCAGCGCACCGAGTGAGGCCTATATCGAGGCCCGCGCCACCATCCAGTTCGACCAGCGCCCGCCGGTGCAGAGCGCCCGCTTGCGCTACCAGCTCGATGCCGATGCACCCACCACCCAACTTACCGTGCGCCAGCGTGATGTGGCGAGTGCCGAGGCGCCGAGCTTCCTGGTGAAGTGGCAAGCCAGCGATGCCGCCAGCGGGGTGCGCCATGTCACGGTCTATGTGGCCGAGGATGGCGGCGACTTCCATATCTGGCAGCGCCAGGTCGCCGGCGAGACGGGCGAAGCGATCTATACCGGTCGCGCGGGTCATCGCTATGAATTCCTCGCTGCCGCGACCGATATCGCCGGCAATCGCCAAGCGGCCAATATCGCCAATGCGGTGTTGCCCAACGATGGCAGCGCTGCCCAGGCGGCGGCTGGTGTCGGCAGCAATGCCACGGTGCAGCAGAGCGCCGAGCTGCCGCGGGCGCCGCAGGATCGCAGCTACCCATCCAGCAGCCTGTTCGAACAGGCGCAGCACCTGCTGCCCGGCTTTATCGCCAGCCAGCAGGCGGGCGACTTCCAGCAGGTGCTGGCGCCGCTGGCCCTGCGCAGCTTTGCCGATGGCTTTGGCGGCAGCAGCGCCGATATCGGCGCGCTGGCCATGGTGCAATTGCCGGATCACACGGTGCTGGCCAGCGCCGGTGCCAGCCGTAACCAGGTATTTGCCTATGGCAAGGACGGCGGCCATAGCGTGACGCCGTTGTTCACCCTGGATAGCCCGGTACTGGCGATGGCAGTCGACCGTGTGGGTCAGCTGTGGGTGGCCAGTGGCAGCGAATTGCTGCAAGTTGATCCGCATAGCGGCGCGGTGCTGGCACGCCATGGCGGGCCGGGCGGTATGGCTTTGGGCCAGGCTCTGGCGATCGATGCGGCCAGCGGCCTGATCTATATCTCATCGCAAAACGGCGTCGAATCGTTCAATCCGGCGGGCGATGCCACCCACGCCTGGCAGCACTTCTCCGGCGCTCGCGTCGGCAGCCTCGCCATGGGCCCGGATCATCGCCTGTGGGGCGTGCGCTGGAGTGGCAGCGAGATCAGCAGCGCGCAACTGAATCCGCATACCGACATCGTCAGCTTCGACATGGCCGGGCGTTACCCGGGCCAGGCGCAGCGCGAGTTCACCCTGGATGGCCTGGTGGAGCGCATCAGCTTCGGCCAGACCGGGACGCCGCTCGAGGGCCTGCTGTTTGCCAGCTGCGGCCTGCCGCAGCATGCAAGCCAGGTCGGCCAGTCTTCGCTGCCGCATGGCGCCAGCCTGTTGATGGTGGAGCTGGCCAGCCAGCGGGTGCTGCGTGTCGCCAGCGGCGGCAGTCGTGGCGAAGCGCTGCTGAGCACCGCCGATGGCCGCCTGCTGGTGGCCGGCACTGCCCATATCGACGAGCTGGCGCCGATCAAGCCGCCGCATATCGAAGCGAGCAGCCTGCCCGATGGCGCGGTGCTGCCGCTGCCGCTCAATCAGGTCTCCATCGTCTTCGACCAGGCCATGTGGCTGGGCGCCAATGGGGCGGCCGATCCTGGCGATGCGGCGAGCGTGCTCAATCCGGCCAATTACCGGCTGATTGCCAGCGATGCGGCAGGCGCCATCACCCTTCATCCGTCCAGCGTCAGCTGGGATGCGACGCGCAATACCGTGGTACTGAACCTGCCAGCGCTGACAGCGGGCAGCTGGGCCCTGGAGGTGATGAATAGCCTCAAGAGTGCCGCCGAGCTGCCCTTGGCCGCGCGCTATACCAGCCAGTTCAGCACGGTGCTGGACTTCTCCAGCCAGCTGCGGCTCAGCTTCAGTCATACCCGCGCCAACCATGCGACCGGTGAAATCAGCTACGACGTCAGCATCAGCAATATCGGCGACGCTGATATCCGCGCACCGCTCACCTTGTTGATCGACCCCGGTCGTTACTTCAATGGTCAGGTGGCCGGGGCTGGCCAGCAAGGCGGCCTGTGGCTGCTCAAGCTCGATCAGGCGCTGGCGGCCCAGGGCGGCAAGCTGGCGGTGGGCGCGACACTGGCCAACCAGACCGTCACCCTGCTGCCGGCTGCCAGCCTTGGCAGCGCGCTGGGCATGGCGGCCTTGCCACACTTTGACCTGGGCCATGGCGTTTATGCCCTGCCATATACCTCAGCGCCACCGAGCATCGAGGTGCAGGGCGGGCAGCCCGGCAACGCGGCCGGCCTTGCCAGCTTGCTGACCCGCTTGGGCCTCAGCGATCGCCATGCTTTGGAGCAGCGCCTGCGCAGTCTCGATCTCAGCGGGCGCAGCCAGACCCTGGCGGCGCTGGGCCTGCCGGCCAATCTGGCTGACGACGAATATGCGGCGCTATTGGCGGTACGCGATGCACTGGCCGCTGCGCCCGAGGCCGGCGCCTTGGCCAGCTTGCTGCGCCGCCTGCAACTGCCCGATCAGGCAGCCTTGGCGCGCCGCCTCGCGGCCAGCGATATCGCCGATGCCGGCAGCGAAGCGCAATTGCTGAGCAAATTGGGCCTGCCGGCCGATGTGCCGGCCAGCGAGCTGGATGCCTTGTATGCGGTATGGGATGCCGCCAGTGTGCTGCCGCCCGATGCGGCGGTGCTGGCGCGCTTGTTGGCTCACTTGAATCTGGCCGACCGCGCCGCGCTCGACGCGCGCCTGGCGGCTACCGATCTGTCGGTGGCCAGCCTGCCGGCCATTGTTGGTCTGCCGCGAGATGCGTCGGCCGCCGAGCTCGAAGCCCTGTATGCGGTGGCGCAGTCACTGGATGCGCCGACACCGGAGGGCACGCCCACTGCCAGCGCGGTGCAGGTCCTGCCTGCTGCCAACGCCGGCCAGCCCTGGCTGGCGACCCTGGTGGCACATGACGCGGACAGCGCGCGCTTTTACTGGCAGATCGTGCAAGGTCCGGCGGGGCTGACACTGACCGCCGATGCCGACAGCAGCCATGATGCGAGCGGCTATGCCAATACGGCCACCTTGCGCTGGACACCAACTAGCCGCGATCTGGCCGATACCCGCATTGTGGTTCGGGTGTCCGATAGCCTGGGCGGCGTCAGCTACCAGCAGCTGAGCCTGCAGGTGGCGGGTGGCAACCAGCGCCCGGTGATAGACCGGATTGCTAATGTCGATGGGGTGGAAGGGCAGGCAATCAGCCTGCCGATCAGCGCCAGCGATGCCGATGGCGATGCGCTCACGCTGAGCGTGCGCGATCTGCCGGCCGGTGCGCGCTTTGATGCCGCCAGCGGCCGCGTGGTGTGGACGCCGGGCTATGGCCAGGCGGGCGATTACACGGTGACTGTGCTTGCTTCCGATGGCAAGCTCAGCAGCAGCCAGCGCTTCACGATCCATATTGCCAAGGGCTATGCCACGCCGCAGTTTGCGGCGCTGGCCAGCCAGCAGCTGCGCGAAGGCGAGGCCTTTGCCCTGCGCCTGGCTGGCAGCCTGCCGGGTGGCCTTACGCTGGCCGACGGCAGCGTCAAACTGAGCTTCAGCGCGCCCTGGTTGCCGGCCGGTGCCAGCCTGGATGAAGACAGCGGCTGGTTCCGCTGGACCCCGGGCTACACCCAGGCAGGCAATGTCAGCCTGCCCATCACCCTGACCGCGCGCTACACGTCGGCAGCCGGTGGCGAGGTGATCACCCGCTCGGTACAGCAGGTATTGAGCCTGCAGGTGGACGATGCCGCCGCGGCACCGGTGTTCGGTGCCAGCGAGACCTGGCATGTGCTGGAAGGTCAGCCGCTGGCGATCAGCGTGTTCGCCTTCGATCCGAACCACCCGGACTATGAAATCGGCGTCAAGGCGCGGTTTGACGCGCCCGAGCTGACCGGTGCCGCACCCAATCCGCTGCACTACCAGTTCGACCAGCTGCCGCCCGGCGCCCACTTCGATACGCAAACCGCGCAGCTGTTCTGGACGCCCGACTACACCCAGGCCGGCAGCTATCAGGTGGTGGTGACGGCCACCAGCGTGGTCAATGGCATCAGCAAGACCGCCAGCACCGTGGTGCCCATCGTGGTGGAAGCTGCCTATCGCGCACCGCAGCTGGCGGCCATTGCCGGCCAGCAGGTGCAGCGCGGCGCCAGCCTGGTGATTCCGCTCAGCGCCACCGATCCGGCCGGCCAGGCGGTGCAGATTCGCGTCGAGGGCTTGCCTGCATTTGCCCGCTTCGATCCGGAACATAACCGTATTCTCGCCAACCCGGGTGCCGGCGATCGCGGCGCCTACACGGTGACGGTGACCGCCAGCAATGATGGCGGCGGCGACCCGGCCAAGGCGCGCAGCAGCAGCCAGCAGTTTGTGTTGACCGCCATCAGCCTTACCGAACCGCCCCGACTCAGCCTGCCTGCCGAGGCGGTGGCGGTGGTCGGCCAGACCCTGCGCCTGCCGCTGCGCGTGAGCGACCTCGACCAAGACCCGCTGAGCTTTGCCCGTGAAGGGCTGCCAGAAGGCGCTGTGATCGAGCGCGATGGCTATGGCCGCGCCACCCTGGTGTGGACGCCGACCGCTGATCAGCTTGGCCAGCACGACTGCACCATTACGGTCAGCGATAGTGGCCTGCCGCCGCAACATGCCGGCCAGACCCTGCCGCCGGACTTTGTGGCAGTACCGAATGTAGTCAGCAAGGCACTGCGGCTGACCGTCAAAACCGACAATGGCGCGCCACAGCTAATGCAGGTGAGCGCCAATGGCACGACGGTGAACGATTTGCCCGGCGCCGACCACCGCAGCCTGATCGCCGCCGAGGAAGGCCGCGAGCTGAGCGTGCAGCTGCTGGCGCGCGATCTGGATGGCGATGCGCTGCACTGGACGCTGGAGCCGCTGCCTACCGGCGCAAGCCTGTCGGAAACCCTTGATGCCGATGGCCGCAGCGTGCTGACCCTGCGCTGGACGCCGGATCGCTTTGCCGCCAGCGGCAGTACGAGCGGCCAGCCCAAGGGCCTGTACCGCCTCAGCGCCACGGTCAGCGACGGCATGGCCAGCCAGGTGCAGACCCTGGATATCCAGGTGGCGCACCGCAACCAGGCACCAGAGATTCTGCCTATGCCCTTGCAGCTGGTGCACGAGGGCGACACGCT
>NZ_JAYRLZ010000287.1:0-5132 GCF_041904975.1 Chitinimonas sp.
AGCAGTATGAAGAAACGCTGGAATGCGACTTCTCGTTCGAGATTCCCAATCTGGCCCGTTTTCGCGTCAATGCCTTCAACCAGAATCGCGGCGCCGGTGCGGTGTTCCGTACCATTCCGTCCAAGGTACTGTCGCTGGAAGACCTCAATGCGCCCAAGGTGTTCAAGGAGATTGCCGAGAATCCGCGCGGCATCGTGCTGGTGACCGGCCCGACCGGCTCGGGCAAGTCGACCACCCTGGCGGCCATGGTCAACTACATCAACGAAAACGAGTACGGCCATATCCTCACCGTGGAAGACCCGATCGAATTCGTGCATGAGTCGAAAAAATGCCTGATCAACCAGCGTGAATTGGGCCCGCATACCCTGAGCTTTGCCAACGCCCTGCGCTCGGCCCTTCGCGAAGACCCGGACGTGATCCTGGTGGGTGAAATGCGTGACCTGGAAACCATTCGCCTGGCGCTGTCAGCCGCTGAAACCGGCCACTTGGTGTTCGGTACCCTGCACACCAGTTCGGCCGCCAAGACGGTGGACCGTATTGTTGACGTGTTCCCGGCGGCTGAAAAGGAAATGGTCCGCTCGATGCTGTCCGAATCGCTGCGCGCGGTGATCTCGCAATCGCTGCTCAAGACCAAGGACGGCAATGGCCGTTGCGCTGCGCACGAGATCATGATCGGTATTCCGGCCATTCGTAACCTGATCCGCGAAAACAAGATCGCGCAGATGTATTCATCGATCCAGACCGGCAGCCAGTACGGCATGCAGACCCTGGACCAGTGCCTGACCGATCTGGTGCGCCGCAATATGATCACCAATGCCGAAGCACGCGGCAAGGCAGCCAATCCGGACAACTTCCGCTAGGCTGCGTGTTTTTCATTATGCTACGTGCATAATGAGCGGTGCTTGGCGCAGGGTTTTGGGCGCGAGGACGGAAATCGAACGATAGGCGGGCGCTGCGCCTGCAAAAGGACAGGACGATGGAAAAAGAACAAGCGACCAAGTTCATGCACGATCTGCTGCGCCTGATGCGCGCAAAGAATGCATCGGACTTGTTCATTACCGCCGACTTTCCGCCGGCGATGAAGATAGACGGCAAGCTCACCCCGGTGTCCAGCCAGGCGCTCAGCACCCAACACACCAAGGAGCTGGCGCGGGCAGTGATGAACGACAGGCAGGCCGAAGAATTCGAAGCCACCAAGGAATGTAATTTCGCCATCAGCCCCGGCGGCATTGGCCGTTTCCGCTGCAATGCCTTCCAGCAGCAGGGCCGTATCGGCCTGGTTCTGCGGACCATTACCACCGAAATCCCGAAATTCGATGATCTGGGGCTGCCGCCGGTACTCAAGGATGTGGCACTGGCCAAGCGCGGCCTGGTGATCTTTGTTGGCGGCACCGGCTCGGGTAAATCGACCTCGCTGGCGGCGATGATCGGTTTTCGCAATGAAAACAGCTATGGCCATATCATCACCATCGAAGACCCGGTGGAATATGTGCACGAGCACAAGAACTGCATCGTCACCCAGCGCGAAGTGGGGGTGGATACCGACAACTGGCATAACGCGCTGAAGAACACCCTGCGCCAGGCGCCCGATGTGATCCTGATCGGTGAAATCCGCGACCGCGAAACCATGGACTATGCGGTGGCCTTTGCCGAAACCGGCCACCTGTGCATGGCCACCCTGCACGCCAACAGCGCCAACCAGGCGCTGGACCGTATCATCAACTTCTTCCCGGAAGAGCGCCGCGCCCAGCTGCTGATGGACTTGAGCCTTAACCTCAAGGCCTTTATCTCGCAGCGACTGATCCCACTACGCGTCGGCAAGGGCCGTGCCGCAGCGGTGGAAGTGATGCTCAATTCACCACTGATTTCCGATTTGATCTTCAAGGGCGATGTGCACGAGATCAAGGAAATCATGTCCAAGAGCCGCGAATTGGGCATGCAAACCTTCGACCAGGCGCTGTTCGATCTATATGAAGGCGGCAAGATCAGCTACGAAGACGCCCTGCGTAATGCCGACTCGGTGAATGATTTGCGCCTGAAGATCAAGCTCGATTCCAAGGAATCAAAGGGCAAGGATATTCTGGCTGGGTTGGATCATCTGGATATTGTTTGATTCGGCTGTTATTGAAAGGCGGCCGCGAATGCGGCCGTTTTGTTTGGGGCTCTGGATAGTTTGCACGGCTGAGTGAAGGGGTGACGTGCTTTGGGAGTACTGATTTAGCATCATGAAAATTTCGCTGTTTGGTGCGGGAACATGCTTTGGTGGTGATACTTATGTACGAACGCCGCGGGGTAGATCGTCAATCCGAGATATACGGGTTGGCGATTTGGTATTGGCTCGCTCGGAAATTACTGGCGAGCAAGACTATCGCCGTGTCATAAAAACGTATGAACATGAAGTTGATGAGGTCTATCTGGTTGGTTGGGATATTCCAAGTGTCTGGGAAGACACCGGAATGCTTCATTGCAGCGTGGTTGCAACCGGTGAACACCCATTTTGGATTAGAAATAAAGGATGGGTCGAGGTTCGAGATTTGCAGTTGGAAGATAAGCTGCAAATATGTGATCCTGCCCCGCTTGATGATTGCTTTCGGGAGCTGCACGGTCTGAGTAAGGATTTTTGTAAAACGCAAGTCCAATGGGCGTCAATCACTACGCTGGAAAAGCTACCAAGAAATCCTTTTGGTCACTTTGTGCACAATTTGGATGTTGAGGATTTTCATACTTACTTTGTGGGGCTAACTGGTGCTTGGGTGCATGCCAAGGCTGAAATGCCTAACCATTTTGCAAGGTGAGATTAAGTGTATGCTTTCGGCGATAGAAACATTGTTTAAAAAATATAATGCCGCGCAGCTGAGTTTTTCATTTTTATAAAGCGCCCGATTATTATCGGGCGCTTTTGTTTGGTGCGCAATCTAGGGTACTTACACCGTATTGCCCAGCACATAAATAATGGTGCTGGCGCCGCTGCCATCGGTAAAGTTGAATACATAGATGGCACCAAACAACCCGCCACCGGTGCAGAAATACAGCGGTCCGCCAGGCGCCTGGGTGCAGGCGTACTGGGTGAATGCGGCTTGCAAGGCATCATTGGTGTACAGCCTGCCCATATCGATCGGCGCCTGGCAGGCCACGCCACCGGGATAAGGCGACTTGGCGCAGACCACCAGCACGGTGTTGACGGCAGCAAACGCATTGCCCTGCGTGCGCGCTTGCGCAGCCACGGCTTTGCCGGAATCCAGAGGGGATGCAGCAAGTGCGGGCGTGCAATTGAGGCTCAGGGCGGCCAATGCGGCGATCAGCTTTTTCATGATTTTCTCCGGTGGGGATAAAGCATCTGCCCGCCTGCCCTTGGGCACAGATCGGGAAGACAGCAGACGACACCTTGTTATAGCTGGTAAGCCTGCCCGGTGGTGTCTGGCGATCGGGGGCGATGACACGCGGTGTCGAGCGGGCGGGCAGCCTAGCCAAACTGCCGGCGGTATTTGACAAAGCCGCGCTTGGATGTGCCGCTAAAACCTAGCTGCTCGAAGAACTGGTGTGCTTCGCTGCGCTGGGCGGAACTGAGCAGCATGATCTTGGAGCAATTGGCCCGTTTGCAATGCGCTTCTATTTCTCGAAACAGCGCAGCTCCAATGCCTTGCGAGCGGTACGCTTCATTGACGATGACATTCTCGACGACGGCAAAGGGTTGCGTGCCAAACATGATGTCCTCGCAAAGCGAGAGAAGGGCAGTGCCGCAAACCTGATCGCCTTGCTCGGCTACCAATACCACATGGTGTTCCGATGCCTGGAGTTTAGCCAGATGCTCGGGTGAGACTGCAAGCGCAGGGTTGGAAACAAGCTGTTGGTAAAGATCTTCAATGGCGGCGGCATCGCGATCTGATGCCCGGCGTATGTGGAGGGTATTCATGGTCTTGAACGCCGATGCTTCAAGGGTTGATAAGGCCGCAAAAGCCAATGTAACGCCCAGCCTCGCTGGCGTTTTTGCGCTGGTTACAGAATACCGAAGTGCCTGGGCCGAGTTTCAGCGAGTAGCCTGGACTAACCGGATTTCGCCTCACTGCCGCTGGGCTTTCATGCCTTCAACCCAGGCCGCCAGCCTTCAGCGCCCCGGCAAATTCAGCACATAGCGCACAAAGCCGCTATGTGGCGTGTATTGGTCATACAGCCCACGGGCGCGGTAATTGTTTTCGCGGGTGTTCCAATACAGTCTCGACCAGCCTTGCCTTGCCGATTCTGCCACCAGCCAGTCGATCAGCGCCCGGCCTACGCCGCCGGCGCGTTGTTGCGGGTCGACGAACAGGTCTTGCAGATAGCAGACCGGGCTCAGGGTGGCGGTGTTTTCGTGGATAAGGTAATTGGCCATGCCCACCACGCCATGCAGCGCATGCTCGGCCACGATGGCATGAACAGGAGAGTGCGGGTCGAGTATGCGTTTCCAGGTATGCTCGGCAATGGCGTCGGCCTGATCGCTGCTGCGCTCGTAAAAGCGGCAGTAGCCGTCCCACAGCTCGCGCCAGCGCAGTGCATCGCCTGGCACGACCGGGCGGATAAGTAGTTCATTGCGGGACATGGATGGTGGCCTTGACGTGTTTGAGGTGGGCGACGATGGCAAAGGTCATGATCACCAGCAGCGACCATGAGCTCCATTTGCCCAGATGCACATGCGACCAGGCGCCGAGCTGGTTCGGGTATTTCCAGATGCCGAAAAAGGTGCTGATGTTTTCCGCCAGCCAGATAAAGAAGCCGATCAGCACGAACGAAAGCAGCAAGGGCATGCGCCGGTCGCGGTCCAGCGGCTGGAAGATCACGGTGGAACGCGCATACAGGCCCAGTGCGCAGGCGGCGATATACCAGCGATAGTCGCCGATAAAGTGGTGGGTAAAGAAATTGGCATAAATGGCCAGCGCCACCAGCGACACCATCCAGTAAGGCGGATGGTGCACCACCCGCACATTGAGAATGCGCCAAGCCTGGATGATATAGCTGCCGACTGCGGCATACATAAAGCCGGAAAACAGCGGCACACCCAATACCTTGGTATAGGCAAAGTCGGGGTAGGACCAGGATTTGATGCCGGACGAGGTTTTGAACACTTCAAGCACAAAACCGACGACATGGAACAGGCT
>NZ_JAYRLZ010000288.1:0-5128 GCF_041904975.1 Chitinimonas sp.
CGCAGCGGCGACACGATGCAGTCCGCCTGTTCCAGCACCAGCAGCATCTCGCCATCCACCGCCTGGCTGATCCGCCCTTGATTGAGCAAGGTCTGCAAGCGCGCATCGTCGTACACCTCGCGACGTACGATGCCGGCCTCCAGAAGGCGTAAGAAGCCGTTTACCAGCATTTCCGAGCACCCATACAGGCCCTCATCGAAGCGACCCAGCTCGCGGCCGCTCAGCTCGCCATGGCTCAATTCGCCCATCAGGCGCTGGTAGTCATCGTTCTGCCGCTCACGCACCAGCAGCGCCTGCGCAATCGCGTCGCCCAGCGCGCCGATGCCGATCTGCAGGGTGCCGCCATCGGCCACCAGGCTGCTGGCATGCAGGCCGATGGCGTAATCCTGCGGCGTCACCTTCATATTCGGCGGCGAAAACAGATGGTGGCTGGCAGCAGGGTCGCTCACCACCACCTCGAAGAAGTCAGGTTTGACCTGGGCATGCCCGCCCATAAACGGCAGCTGGCGATTGATGCAGGCCACGGTGATAAAGCGGTGGCCGGGTATGGCCGTCAGCCGTTCGACCGACTCATGGGTGATATCGGTATTGCTGGACAGCGACAAGGCCATGCCGTCGGCGCCATCCTGCGCCGCGACCGCCTGCGCAATCACATTGACGCCGTGCAGCGCCATATCGCGCGCGACAAAGGTGTAGTTGGTGGAGATATAGCCCTGCTGGGCGACCGGGTTGCCGAGGTAGTCGCCGGTTTTCAGAAAGAATTCCAGCACCTCGATATTGGGCGGCAAATGGCCGGCGCGCAGGTCTTTCACATAGTCCAGATCGGGATAATCCCCAAACACACGCTCCACCAGCGGCGCCAGAAAATGCCGCTCGATATCGGTGCGGCCGGCCGGCTTTTCCAGCGATAGCGCCGTGATGATTTTCAAGGATCTGGCCGGGTTGGCCTTGATGCGCCGATACAGCGCATTGATAAACGGGTTGGGCTTGCCGATACCAAGCGGCGTACCCAATACGATTTCACCGGGCAGGGTATCGAGCACGTAGTCAACGGCTGCGTCGATATGGTCGATGTAACGGGTCATGCAGCTGTCTCCTGTTGATCTGATCTGGCCTCAGCTTAAGCGCTTTGCGCTGCTGCGCCATGACGCAGCGCAAACCTGCGCATCAAGGCAAATACAGCTCGCATACGCCGTCCGGCAAAGCATCATGCACATGGCGCAGCTTACCGCGCCGGCCCGTATCAGCAAGTGACTTGCCATCCTGGGCCGCCAAACCTTGGCGCTGCTGGCATAATCGCCGCTTTTGCGCCCACCCTGCCTTCCGATGCCGCATATCGCCAGCCATCGCTGGGGCCAGCCAGCCTGTCAGGCGCCACGCGCGCTGCGCGACTGGCTGGTCCACACCGGCTCCCTGACCATCCGCCTTACCGCCCGCTTCCCGCAGTTTCGCGTCTGCCTGCTGCGCCAGCACTGGGCCTTGCCCAATCGCGACGAATTGCGGGCGCTGGGCCTCGCACGCCGGGAGATGGCGATGGTACGCGATGTCGTACTGATGAGCGGTGACACGCCGCTGGTATTCGCCCATTCGGTAATGCCGCGCCAGGCGCTGTTCCATGGCTTTGGCAGGCTGCGCCAGCAGGGTTGTCGCTCGCTTGGCGCCACCTTGTTTGCCAACCCGAAAATCCGCCGTGGCAAGCTGGCGTTTCGCTGCCTGGATCGCCACCACCGCCTGCATGCCGCCACCGAAGCGGCCGTTGGTCGGGTGCCGGCCCGCCTTTGGGCCCGGCGCTCGCGCTTCGAGCTGGGCCAGTCGCGTATCCTCGTCACCGAAGTAATGCTGCCCGCCGTACTGGAATCGATGACATGACCAAACAGCAAGTGCTCGCCAAACTCGATCAATACGAAAAGCTGATGCGCCTGGACAAACCGATCGGCATCCTGCTCTTGCTGTGGCCGACGCTATGGGGCGTATGGATTGCCAGCTGGGGGCGGCCTAACTGGGTGATAGTGTGGATCTTCACCCTGGGTACGGTGCTGATGCGCTCAGCCGGATGCGTGATCAATGACTACGCCGACCAGGATTTCGACAAGCATGTGGAGCGCACCCGGGATCGCCCCATCACCGCCGGCCGGGTAAGCGGCCGCGAAGCCTTGGCGCTGGCTGGCGCCTTGGCGCTGGTCGCCCTGATACTGATCCTGCCGCTGGACCCGCTGGTATTGAAAATGTCGGTGCCGGCGGTATTGCTGGCGATCAGCTACCCCTACACCAAACGCTTTTTACCGCTGCCGCAAGCCTATCTGGGCCTGGCGTTCAGCTTCGGCATTCCGATGGCCTTTGCCGCCACCCAGTTCAATGTGCCCGAGCTGGCCTGGATGCTGATGGCGGCCAATCTGTTCTGGGTGCTGGGCTACGACACCCTGTATGCCATGGTCGACAAACCGGACGACTTGAAGATCGGCATCAAGACCAGCGCCATCACTTTTGGTCGCTTCGACGCGGAAATCGCCATGCTCTGCCACGGCATATTTATTGCCGGCATGGCCTATATCGGCCATGAGCTGCATCGCGGCCTGTTCTGGTACCTGAGCCTCGCGGGCGCCGCTGCCCATGTCGGCTACCAGTACCACCTGGTACGCCAGCGCGATCGGCAACGTTGCTTCAAGGCGTTTCTATCCAATAACTGGCTGGGTGCCATGGTGTTTGCCGGTGTGGTGCTCGACTACTGGAAGAAACTCACGCCCTAGTCGGGTAGCTGAGCGCAAAGCGGGGGAAGCGCAAACAGCGTCCTATTCGCCGGGCGCCGTTTGCGTCTGCGCACCACGGGCAATATCGGCCAGCACATCGGCCGAGCGATCGCCAAGCAGATAGCGCGCGCCACTGCCGCGGCTGGCGGCCGCATCGCCGGGGTTATACAGCGCACATTTACTCAGGGATAAACAGCCACAGCCTATACAGGCCGACAGCGTATCGCGCAGGCGCTGCATTTGGGCGATGCGCTGATCCAGCAAGGGCTGCCAGGCCCGTGACAATTGTTCCCAATCCGCCTGGTTGGGGGTGCGTCCACCGGGCAAGCTGGCCAATGCCTCACGGATCGCATCGAGGCTCAATCCAAGCGCCTGGGCTGCCCGCACAAAAGCGACGCGGCGCAAATCGCTGCGCCGGAACTGGCGCCGCCCGGCCGCATTACGGCTGGACTTGATCAGCCCCTGTTCCTCGTAATAACGCAGCGCACTGGCGGCCAGACCGCTGCGCTTGGCCAATTCGCCAATGGCTATCCAGCCATCGACCGTTTCCGATGCCCCTGACATTCGCCACCTCATTTGACATCAAGTTAACTTGAACTTTAATCATGGCGCCTTCCATCGTGAAAGGAAAGCCATGACCCCGCCGAATAATGAATCCAGCCGCGACCTGCTCCATCGCCTGCTAGGCGAAAGCCTGGCGCTGCCGCCGGAATACCGTGATCAGCTGACCAATCACCTGCCAATGGCACTGCATGCCTTGTCAGAAATGGGCGCCAACGAGGCGCAGATGCGCCGCTTTTTTGGTGCCTATGGCAGCCGTTTCAAGGGCTCGTCGGCTCCACAGCCCAAACCGTCCGCCACGCCCTGGCAGCAGCTGCTCGGTCAGGACAAGGCCTACCCGGCCCTGCTGGCACAGTTCCAGCAGCAGCTCGCGCTGCACGACGCCGACACCGTGCTACGCGAGGCACTGCCAGTGCTGCTGCCCGGCGTGGCGGCGGCAGCCTTTCACGGTGCCATCCGCTGCGCCCATGCCATCGAATCGGGCCACTTGGGCGAGCTGGCCGCCGCACTCGCTTACTGGGCGTGGCGCTGGCAGGGGCTGGCCGTGCCGGCAGCCACGCCGGCTAGGCTGAGTCTCGAACAATGGTCGGCGCAGCTGATCGAAGCCGCGCAACACTGGCACCATGATGGCCATCTGATCGCCATCCGCATGGCGGCAGCCTGCCAGTCATCTGCCTATCAACAACTGGCTGGCGCGCTATCCCCCGCACCATCGTTCGATGCCTTGCTGGCTGGCTTTGCCAGGTTTGCCCTGGCGCGCTACCTGGTCAGCGGCAACTTCACCGTACTGCATATGATCACCGGCTTGCGCGCCTTGCGCGTGCTGCGCCCCTGGTACAACCCGGACCAGACCAGCCAGGCACTGCTGAGCCGTGCCCTTACCGCGGCCTACCTTGCGGCCAATCTGGTCGAGAAACCGAGCAGCGCGCCTTCCCTGCCCTGGGATGTCCTGCGCGAGCGGGCGCTGGCGGCGGCTGACGACCACGCCATCAAGCTCACCCATGCCTGCATCGATGAGGCCCAGCACTATGGCGAAGCCGGCTATCAGCTGGCAGCGTCGCGGCTGTTTGCTTGAGTGCGGTGCAATTGCCACATTGCCGGGCCTGCTTGGGCAGATTGGTCTATAGCGTACTGTGCAGCGGGATGGCAGGCCCGCGCGCACTACTGCCGTAAGCGGCGACAGGCATGAACCGACCAATGCGGGCAAGCGAGGTCAACAATGGCAGTGAACGCGATGCGCCATGGCAAGCGGGCAGCAGTCGTGGCGTGCTTGATGGCGCTGAGCAGCCCGGCGCTTTGCGCCAGCTGGAGCGATTGGGTCAAGGTTGATGGCTTTGGCACGGTGGGTGCCTATATGGCGGACGACCCGATCGCCACCGCGCGGGTGGATGGCCGGCAAAGCAGCGGTTCACGCGATGGGCAGTGGCGCTACGATGGCGATACGCAACTATCGGTGCAGGCCACCGTCAACCCGGCCGGCCCTTGGCGCGCCGTGCTGCAAATGCTGTCCAAGAAAGACTACCAAGGCAGCCAGCAGCCCCATGTGGAATGGGCCTATGCCAGCTGGCAAGCCCGGCCGGAATTGAATATCAAGCTCGGCCGCACCGTGATTCCGGTGTATCTCGACTCGGACTTCCGCAATCTGTTTTACGCCCAGACCTGGGCACGACCGCCCTCAGTGTTCTATGGCCAGAACAATGTCACTTATCAGGACGGACTGAGCCTGGTTTACGAGCAGGCACTGGGCGGCGGTGACCTGGGCCTGGAAGCCTTTGCCGGGCAAAGCAGAGTGCGCACCCAGAACAAGGACGGCAGCACCT
>NZ_JAYRLZ010000289.1:0-5077 GCF_041904975.1 Chitinimonas sp.
CCAGCTGTTGGCCAGTCTGCCCAATGGCTCGGCGCTGGAGCCGGGGCAGACGCCCTATGGCAGCACCACCTTGCCGTTCACCTTGCCGCTACGTGCTGCTGGCGATGCCTACATCATCGTGGTGACCGATGCACGCCGTGCGGTGGATCAGTTCCCGCGCACCAGCCCCAGTATGCTGGCGCAGAAATTCCATATCGAACCGGTGTTGTTTGCCGACCTGGTGACCAGCGAGGTACAGGCGCCCAGCCAAGCCATCCATGGCAGCAATATCGAGGTGAGTTATACGGTGAGCAATCGGGGTAGCGCGGTAACTCGCGGCGAGGCCGGCAATCTCACTGGCTGGACCGACACGGTGTGGCTGACCCGTGGCACTGGCCGGCCCCAACCCGGGGCGGGCGATATCCTGCTCGGTTCGCGGCGCCATGAAGGCACACTGGCGCCGACCGATCAGCCCTACCATGGCCAGTTCTCGCTGACCTTGCCCGACGATGTGGCCTCGGGCGACTACCACATCACGGTCTGGGCCGATACCTATGGCAGCGTGGTGGAGACGTCGCTGCAGTCCAACGATAACCACGATGCCTCGGGCGATATCCTTGGCAATAACGTCCTGGCCCGCGAGATCAAGGTGCTCGGGCCGGTGCGTCCGCAGCCCGACCTCAAGGTCAATGAACTTATTGCGCCAGGGGCGGCGCCGGCGGGCGAGCCCTATAGCTTCAGCTACACGGTTACCAATATCGGCGATCCGGTACCCGCTGGTGGCAAATGGGCTGATGAAGTCTATCTGAGCGATAGCCCCGACTTCAGCCAGGCCATGGTGCTGTGGGCACTGGGCCGTTATGAGCACGTCGGCCCCTTGGGCAGCGGCGAGCCCTATAGCAAGGCCGTGACGGTCACCCTGCCGCCATCGGCCAGCGGTCGCTATCTGCTGGTACGCAGCCAGGCGCAGTGGTCGGAATTGAACACGCGCAACAATGTCGCGCACACCGATAGCGTGGTCACTCCGGCGCCGGCCGATTTGATGGTGACCGGTATTTCCGTGCCGCCACGCGGCGATTCGGGCGAGCCGGTGCAGCTCAGCTATACCGTGCAGAATCTCGGCGCGGCCGTCTGGCCGGGCACCGAGGGCTGGACGGATGCCATCTATATCAGCAGCAGTCCGGTGTTCGACCTGCAGGCCAAGCTGTTGACTACCGTGCAGCACGACAATGCCGCGGGCCTTGGCGCAGGCAAACCGTATAGCGCCACGGTGCAAGCCACCCTGCCGGCTGGCGTGGAAGGGCCGTACTACCTGTACGTGCGGGCCAATGCGCTGCCCGAAGGGCAGAAGCTGCAGGGCAGCAGTGCGGATGCGCTGGCGTACTACCGTCATGGTGTGTATGAGACCAACCCCGCCAACAATATGGCGCAGACCAGCCTGGTAATCGATTACAAGGAAGCGGCACTCAAGGTGGAAAGCCTGAAGCTGGAGCCGGCTAATCCGCAGTCGGGCCAGCTGGTCACTGCCACCTGGACGGTGCGCAATGTCGGCAATCGGGCTACTCGGGTGAACGAATGGGCCGACGGCCTGTATCTGACTCGCGGCAGTTCGGTGTCTGATGGCGACTACCCCTTGGTGGATCGCGACGGTGAGGTCGAGGAGGGCTCGCGGGTACGCCATATCGATCTGCGCGATGGCAATGGCCGTCCACGTCCCCTGGGCGTCGGCGAAAGCTATACCCGTAGCGCCACCTTCGCCCTGCCCAGCTCCATCGAAGGCGCATTCAAGCTGGTACTCAAGGCCAGTACCGACCTGGCCAAACCCTCGCCGTTCGATGACCACCCGCCCAGTACCATCCGCGAAGGCCTGGAGGTGCTGCACCAGTTCGACCACAGTGGCAATGGCGCGGTGCTGCAGCCAAAAAACCTGGGCAAGAATACCTTCACGCTGGACCTGCCGATTACCCTGGCCACTCCGCCAGACTTGCAAGTTACGAAGGTGACGGCACCAAGCGAAGTGACCGCCGGGCAGCTGATCAATGTGGCGTATCAGGTCAGCAATCCGGGCGGCGATACCCCGGCCGACCAGAGCCACTGGCACGATCTGGTCTACCTGTCGCGCGACCGCAATCTGGACCTGAGTCACGACACCCTGCTCGGCTTTGTCGATCACAACGGCGGACTCAAGGGCAAGGACAGTTACGACGTTAGCGAAATCTTCAAAGTGCCCAAGGGCATGAGCGGCAGCTACTACGTGTTTGTGATCACCAACCCGGACGATGGCGCCAATGGCAAGCCGGTGGTACTCGGTAGCGGGCAGGATCGCAATGCTGCGGTGGCCGCCGCGCCGCTGCTGGTCAAGGCGCCGCCGGTGATCAATCTGGATGCGGTGACCGCCAGCATGCCGGCCAATGCCCAGCCGGGCCAATCGTTCCGGGTGGACTACACCGTGCACAATCTCTCGGCCCAGGCCGCGGAGGGCGAGTGGACCGATGCGGTTTACCTGTCGCAAGACGGCGAAGCCGGGCCGAACGATATCCTGCTGGGGCGCTATGTCCATCACGGCGGCATTGCGGCCGACGGCAGCTACCAAGGGGTAGTGGAAGCGCCGTTTCCGGCGCTGAAGGAGGGGCGTTGGCAGGTGATCGTGCGGCCCGATGTGTACCGCGAGCTAGGGCGCGATGCCGCTGCGGTAAGGCCGCATGCCGTCGGCAGCGGGGTACAGGTGTCGGTGCCGGAACTGCCGGTGGCGGTAGCAATGCATCCGGGCCTCGCGGCAGGCGGCCTGCTGCTGTACAAGGTCAGCGTCGCCGCGCACCAGACTCTGCGCGTCAATCTCGATGCCGACGATACGGGCAATAACGAGCTGTATATCAAGTACGGCGAGGTGCCGAGCAGCTTCAGCTATGACGCCGCCTACAGCCGCGCCCAGTCGGCCGACCAGCAGGCGATCATTGCCGACACCCAGGCGGGCGACTACTACGTGCTGGTGCGTGCCAAGGCGGCACCACTGGGTAGTACGCCGGTCAGCGCGCCGGTCACCCTGCGGGCCGATCTGTTGCCGCTGTCGATTACCCGGGTCACCCCGGATAGCGGCGGCACCGCCGATGGCGACCATCGCTGGGTCAGCATGGATATCGAGGGCGCCCAGTTCCAGGCTGGTGCCCTGGTCAAGCTGTCGCGGCCCGGCATGTTCGAGGTGCAGCCTGCGCGCTGGCAGGTGCTGGATGCCACCCATATCCGCGCGGTGTTCGACCTGTCCCATGTGCCGCATGGTCTGTACGACCTCGCGGTGATCAATCCGGACGGCAAGCAGGTGGTGGAAGCGTTCCGCTATATGGTGGATCGGGCGGTGGATGCCGATGTGACCATCGGCATTGGCGGCAGCGATAGCCTGGATCCGGGCTATGGCGGCACCTACAACGTCACCCTGCAGAACCTCGGCAATACCGATGCGCCCTTCGTGCGCTTCGATGTCGGCGCCACCAATCTGGGGCCATCGGAAACCGGCGTGCTGGCCATTCTGGGCCTGCCCTATGTCAGCTTCAGCTCGAATATCGGCGGGCAGCCGCCGGGCCGGGTGCCGGCCGACAGTGCCAATACCGGCCAATTCGGGCCGACGCCGGCCGACGGGACCCGGCGGCCCGATGTGCCGTGGGCGGCGCTCAATAGCCAGATCAACACCCAGGGCTTCAATCTCACCCCCGGCTATGCCTTTGATGTGGCCAATGCCGGGGCAGTGCAGAACAGCTTTGTGCTGCAAACCTATCCGGGCCTGCGCGAATGGCTGTCGCGTGACTTTATCGGGCTGCGCAAGGTGTTGTATCAGCTGCACCCGGACTGGCAAAAGGCCGGCCTGCTCGATGGCGGGGTTGCTGATCTGAACAAGATCGAGCCGAATCTCCTGAAAAAATTCCGCACCATCGATGCGAAGACCGGCGTCAACCTCGATCCGGGCGAAATGCTGTCGCTGTCGTTCCGCTTCCAGGTGCTGGCAGCGGCCACCCCGCTGAGCCGCGATGAATTCATTGCCGAGCAGAGCGCCTATGCCGAAAAACTGCGCCTGGCGATACTGGCCGACGCGGATGCATCCGGCCCCTTGCAAGTGCTGGCGGCTAATCGCCAGCAGTGGCAACAGGGCTGGCTGGCCGCATTGGAAGCGGGTGGCATTCTGCCGCCACAAGGCGAGGCGCCGGCCATCCGCAGCCAACCCTTGGTGCTCAGCCTCAATACCGTCCTGGCCAGCGGCATTGTACTTAGCCGCGCCGGCGACAGTTTTACAACCCGCCCCAGCCTGCTGGACTTCTTCAACAAGATCCAGCAATGGTATGGCAATAGCGTGCGTTTTGCCGGCGACGGCCACGGCGTGGTCGCCCCGATTGACTACCACGAGTATCGCGCCGCCGACGGTGGCATGGTCGAGGCCGAAAGCCCGGTGGCCGACGCCCCCCGGTTTGCTGATTACGATGCCCATGCCGCGCATGCCACCCACTTCCAGAGCCTGAATGTGTTTGCTGGCGGCCTGGCGCAAAAGGAATACCTGCGCCATATCGGTCTCTTGGACCAGCAGTTCCGCCCGGTCAATCCGGCCGCCTTGAACCTGCTGCAGCTGATCCAGGAGGCTGGCACTGCCAGCGGCAGCCAGCCGGCCATCAGCTTGCGCGGCCCGCAGCTGCAGACGGCCGCCAATGGCCGTAGCTATGTACCTGCCGGCATCGATCTGCCCCATACCCTGTCCTTCCATGGCCAGGGCGACAGCGGGCAGGGCCAGATCCGCATCGTGACCCAGCTCGACCCGAATTTGCAGCCCAGCACGCTGCGGCTGGGGGATTTGCGCATTGGCGACCTGAATGTGCATGTGCCGGCCGGACGTACCGACTTCCAGGGCGACTTCGACTTCAGCGGCAGCAAGGGCTATGTGCTGCGGGTCAGTGCCGGTATTGACGACAATACCCACACGGTGACCTGGCTGCTGCAGGCGATCGACCCCGACACCGGCGAAGTGATTACCGAAACCCGCCGTGGTCTGCTGGCGCCCGATGCCAGCCAGCTGGATGCACCGCCGGCCGATGGCTTCGTCAGCTACACGGTGCGCCCC
>NZ_JAYRLZ010000290.1:0-5066 GCF_041904975.1 Chitinimonas sp.
CCTGTAGACACAGAGAACAGTGAGAGCACAGAGCGCACAGAGAAACACCCGTTCGAATCAGGTTTTCTCTGTGTGCTCTGTGGTCTCGGTGCGCTCTGTGTCTACAGAAGTGGGGGGGTGATCCTTCGGAGGCCGCAAAGGCCAAACCTGTAGACACCAAGAACAGTGAGAACACAGAGCGCACAGAGAAAGCGCCAATGTAATCAGGTTTTCTCTGTGTGCTCAGTGATCTCGGTGCATTCCGTGTCTACAGGTTTTTGGGAGTCAACCCCCACGCAAAGCTAAAACGCCAGCTGGAGCATCTGATCGATCTGGCCCGATGCCCGGCCGCGGGCGATAGCCTGATCGATGGTCGGCAGCAGGTTCACATAGGGCGAATCCTTGGCGACGGCGAAGCAGATCTGCTCGTCCTGCAGGGGCTGGGGCAAGATTTCGGTGTCGGTATCGGCAAAGTAGGCTTCCAGACCGCTGCGCACTCTGGCGATATCGTCGTGGCGGCTGTGCAGCAGCACCACATCGACGCGGCCCAGCGCCAGCTTGCGCAGGCGTATCGCCAGCGAGTCGGGGTCTTCCTGCACGGTGAACAGCTTGCCGCGCAGCTGCTCGAATTCGCCGGAATAGCGGCTGCCGCCATAGGCCGATACCGTCTTGCCCTTCAGGTCCTGCAGGCTGTTGACCTGCAGGCGATCGCGCTTGCGCGCCACCATCCACACATGGGTGGTGTACACCGGCCGCGAATACAGCAACTGGCCGCTGCTGTCGGAATCAAACGGAATCGCCCACAGCAGGCCCTCGCCATGGGTGGCCATCGCCACCGCACGGCGCCACGGATAGGCGCGCGGCTCGAAACGCTGGCCGGTTTCCCGCTCGAAATAGCGGATCAGCGCGCTGGTCATCGGGCCTAGCGGTCGCAAAGCGCCATTGGCCTCGGTACGCTGGCGCAGTAGCAGGGGAATGGTGGTACCCTGCCCGGCCGCATCGGCCAGCAGCGCGCACCCCAGCAGAATCAGGACCAGCAGGCGCTTTGTCATGGCATCACGATGGCGCCTGCACGCCCTTGTCCTGCAAGGTGGTGAACACCAGCTCCAGATTGTGGCTGCCATCGGCCAGCCACAGGGTGCCATCCTGGATGGTGCAGCTGAGCTGCATCGTGCGCGCCGTCATCGCATCCAGCTCTGCCAGCGTTGCTTCCGGCAGGCTGACCACGCTGAGCTTGTCCAGCTTGCGCAAGGCGCTGGCGTTTTGCTGCCACCACACCGGCAGGGCGCGACCGCCATAGGCGTACAGCCACACCTCGTCGGCGCGGCCACAGGCCTGGCGCAAGCGGCGCTCATCGGGCAGGCCCAGCTCGATCCAGGTCTTGATATCGCCGTAATCGTGGTGTTCCCACAGATCCGGCTCGTCGTCGCTGCTGATGCCACGGGTGAATTTCAGCGCTTCGCTGGCATGGCGGGCAAATGCCACCAGCCGCAACATCATCCGCTCGGTCGTTTCCGAAGGATGGCACGCCATCGTCAGGTTGTAGCTGCCATAGTGGCCGCGGTCGAGGTCGGATAATTGCAGTTCAACCTTGTAGATGGTGGCGCTCAATGCCATCGCAGACTTTCACATGCTTTTGGAAAGGCGCGATTCTACCGCCCAGACACATTCAGCCCAATCGTATTTGGCCAAGAGTCCCGCATTAAACGTCGATTTCCGAGACAACACGTGCAGGTTCAAGCACCATCGGCCCCTATGCTCAGATACTTTTTTCTCCTAGTAGCGATTTCTGCTCTTTGGTTCATTGGGAGCTGGTATTGGCGGCCCGCTCTGCCCCCTATCGAAGTCAAAAATCCATGCAGCACCTTTGTGTCCGAGCATGCTCCCCTGACTACGCCGCTCCTACGGAAGTCGTCCTGTGGCATGGAGCTACTTATCAGCTTCACTCCTGCACCAGACCGAGAAGCTGACGCTGTTGTCTCAGCAGTATCAGCCGGCAGCCGAACGCTGTTGGTTTCTCCAGCCGGACATCCTATCGAGGCGCTGCGCGTTGAACATGGCCGGCTCGTTATTGCAGTTGCGTCTCCGGAACAGGCAACGCATCTGTTGGCACTTTTGTGCTTTGCAGATAAGGACAGGCGCCCGGCGCTTGCCCAGTGAAAACATGCAGGGCAATAAGCATCAGCCCATGAGCCGCTGCGCATTCGCCTGCCGCATCGTCGGCGGCAAACAGGCTGGACGTCTTCATGGTTCAGCCCGCTCGATGCGGCAGCCGTAACAGCCGTAGCCGGCAAAGCGCGCCAGTACAAAGGCCACCGCGGGGCGGGCCAGCAAGGTTTGCAGATAGTCCTCGGCCTGCGCCAGTGTCACCACCTGAGCATCGACAATGCGCTGATCGCTGGAGTAGGCGCGCAGCACGAATTGATCACCAAAATAGTCGCCATCGGCGCCCATCGGCAGCCGCTCCAGCACCGGCGAGGCGGCTGCCTCGGCCAGCACGAACACCGGGCCGAATTCCTTGTAGGGGTTGGCCAGGGCAAATGGCGTGTAGCTGGCCAGGATCAAGGCCTCGCCCGCTCGGGCACGGCGCAAGGCATCACGGCAGGGCTCGCCACCTTCGGCGATATGGCGCTCGATCGGCTGGCCGAGGTCGTCCAGCACGGTTTGGCGTAGCCGTTCAATAAAGGCGGGGTCTATGGGCAAGACACGATAAGCAATAGGCATGGTGGCATCCACAAGCGACGCAGCAGCGCTGCAATCGGGCCACATTACCGATCTGCCGCCGCGCCCGACACCCGGTTCTTGCGCCGTAGCTCAAATCATCAACGCGCCAGCGCAATGGGAAGCTGCGCCCCGACCTTCACCGCATCCATTGCCACGATGGTGTGAAATTTCTGGATATACGGCTTATCGAAAAACAGCTGGTGGGTCAGGCGCTCGTAGCCGGCCATTTTGACCTGGTGCCACGCGGCTGGGCTGAGAACGAGGCCGACCCGGATGGCTTTATCGGCATTCTGGAACAGCAGGCGCCAGACTGCCCGGCCCAAGCTGCCTACCGCCAGTTTGCCGCGCAGCGGGAAATCCTAGCCGACCGTACCGCCCCCGACCGGCTACAGCGCTATGCCGAGCTACTGCATGCGCTGGAAGATCAGCACCTATCGGTGCCGCTGTGCCAGGACCGAACCCTGCTGTGGCGGCGCCCAACGCAGCCCTGATAGCACCAGCAAAGCAGCCTATGCTGGGACAAAGGCGGGCGGCGCCGCAGCGGCCATGGGGAGGGCATCATGCAAGTGCACCGGGTGATCGAAGTGTGGGAATGTGGCATGAATGGCAAGCTGCTGACGCGCTGGCCGGTGGCCAGCACCATCGCACCGGCCTATCTGCTGCGCCTGTTCGAGCGTGAGCAGAAGGTGGCCGACCCGCACATGCTGCTTTCCTACCTGTTGTCGCGCCAGCAGATCGCCGCGCTACAACCCTATGTGGCGCAGGAAATGGTGGCCGGGCAGTACGACTTCATCCTTAGCGTGCTGCCCGCTCCGGCCGGCACATCGGCCGATCTGGCCGACGATGCCGAGCCTTTCGATTGAATGTGCAGGCATCGCCGCGAAAGCAACAAGACCGGGCATGCCCGGTCTTGTTGTATTTGCCCGGCAGGCGGGCTGCGATTACAGCGCGATGCGGAAACGCAGATTGGTCTCGCCGCCATACTCCACCGGCCGGCGAAACGCACCCAGCGAGGTGCCGCCATTGGCCAGGATCACCTTGTGCGAGGCTTCGTTGTCCAAGTCGGTGGTCAGATCGACATAGTCCAGCCCTTCGCGGCGCGCCTCGGCCAGCAAGAGACGCAGTCCCGCCTTGGCATAACCGCGCCGACGCTTCCACGGCACGATGGTGTAGCCGACATGGCCGTAGGCATAGCTGGGCAGGGCCGATGTGCCGGGCTGCCAGCGCAGGGCAAAGCTGCCGCAGAATTCACCATCCCACAGCCACATGCGATAGCCCGGCAGGCGCGGCACCACCGCGCCATTGGGCAGGGTGATCGGCCCGCCCAGACCGGCGCGGTCGGTGAGGCTGGCGACAAAGGCAACCGGGTCTTGCTCGATCTTGCTCAGTTCCACCGCCGCAGCCGCCGGCACCAGGGTATTGGGCGACCAGCCCTGCTGCAGCGCTTCGGCGTAGGAATCGAGGTAGTCAAGGCTGGGCGTTACCAAGGCTATCGCGCTCATTTTTCTACCCCAGGCAGTCAGGCCGCGAACTGTCGCAGTCGGGATCGGCTATTCGCCGGCTCATCGTTGGCAGCATCGCCCAGACCCACCAAGCGGCGGAACTGGCGCTCTACACGCTGCAACAGACCAGGTTCGCCCGCTTCGCTTTGCGCCTGCAGTTCGGCCAACGCTTGCAGCTGTTCACGTTCCAGCAACATGGTGTGCTGCACCAGCCGACCGGCGCGATGCGCAGCCTCGTCGGGACCGTAATATTCGCTGCCGCTAAGGCCGAGGTGGTAGGCACGCAGGGTTTCCTGAACGCTGCCTTCATCGCTGGTTTGTATCGTCATGATTATTCTCCGTGAGGTTTGTTATCGACGAAGCAAGCTTCTCACGGGGCGCCATGCAATGACATGGCTGGCGGCATGGCCGAGTTGCCACATTTGGTGTGAATTTCGCGCAAGTGCTGCAATTTCGATTGCCAACAATTGCAGCGGCCAATGCAAGCACAATGCAATATCAATCAAGAAAGCAATGTAACCACTTGAAATTCAATGCATATTCACGCTGCAACGCCAAGCTTTCACGGCAATGCATGCGCTGCAATTGCGCAGGCCGGGCCATGGATCATCCCGAAACCTGTAGAAACAGAGTGCACCGACACCAGGCAACCCCAATTCTGTAGACACAGAGCGCACCGAGACCACAGAGCACACAGAGAAAACCAGACAGAATTTGCCTTTCTCTGTGCGCTCTGTGTTCTCCCTGTCCTCTGTGTTTACAGGTTTGGGTTTGGGTTTGGGTTTGGGTTTGGGTTTGGGTTTGGGTTTGGGTTTGGGTTTGGGTTTGGGTTTGGGTTTGGGTTTGGGTTTGGGTTTGGGT
>NZ_JAYRLZ010000291.1:0-5041 GCF_041904975.1 Chitinimonas sp.
AGAGGGTGATCATCCATGCCAATGCAGTGATCGGTGCCGATGGTTTCGGCAATGCCTGGACCGGTGAAGCCTGGTACAAGATTCCGCAGATCGGCCGGGTGTTGATCGGCAATGATGTGGAAATCGGTGCCGGCACCACGGTCGATCGCGGCGCCTTGGGCGACACGGTGATCGACGACGGCGTGCGCATCGATAATCTGGTGCAGATTGCCCACAATGTGCAGATCGGCCGCCACACCGCCATCGCCGCTTGCACCGGCATTGCTGGCTCTACCCGTATCGGCAGCTATTGCACCATTGCCGGGGCGGTGATGATGGTTGGCCATATCGAGATTGCCGACCGGGTTACCGTGCTCGGCGGCACCCTGGTCGGCAAGTCGATCAGCCAGGCCGGTGTATATGGCGGCCACTACCCGATGCAGAAACATGAAGACTGGCTCGGCAATGCTGCGCATCTGCGCAAGCTCGATGCCATGGCAAAACGCCTGAAAGAACTCGAACGTAAAGTCGGTGCCATGACACCGACAAGGGAACACAACAATGACCCAAGTGCTTGAAACCATGGATATCCAGGGCATCCTGGAATATCTGCCGCATCGCTTTCCGTTTTTGCTGATCGACCGGGTAACCGAGCTGGTGCCTGGCGAGCGCATCGTCGCGCTGAAGAATGTGTCGTACAACGAGCCTTTCTTCGTCGGCCATTTCCCCAAGTACCCGGTGATGCCGGGCGTGCTGATCGTCGAGGCGATGGCGCAGGCCGCCGGGGTGCTGAGTTTCAAGACCAGTGGTGACAAGCCCAAGGATGGCTATCTTTACCTGTTTGCCGGCATCGACAATGCGCGCTTCAAGGCGCAGGTGATGCCCGGCGACCAGATGATGCTTGAAGTGACGCTGGAGCGCCGTCTGCGCAATGTCTGCAAGTATGCGGCGGTAGCCCGCGTCAACGGCAATGTGGTGGCCGAGGCCAATCTGATGTGCGCCCAGGTGTCGGTCAAGCAGCATGGTGAAACGGCCAAGGCCTGATGTAATGGCGAATATCCATTCCACTGCCGTCGTACACCCATCGGCCCGCTTGGCCGACGATGTCGAAGTCGGGCCGTTTTGCGTGATCGGCGAACATGTCGAAGCGGGCAAGGGCAGCCGCTTCGGGCCGCATTGCATCGTCGATGGCCATACCCGCATTGGCGCCAATAATGTGTTCCATGGCTCCAGCCATATCGGTTGCGCGCCGCAAGACAAGAAATATGCCGGTGAGCCCACTCGCCTCACCATCGGCGATGGCAATACGGTATTCCAGTTCGTCACCATTTCTACCGGCACCAGCCAGGATCAGGGCATCACCGCCATCGGCGATGACAACTGGATCATGGCCTACACCCATATCGCCCATGACTGCCAGCTGGGCAGCCATATCATCCTGGCCAACAACGCCACACTGGCCGGGCACGTGACGCTGGGTGACTGGGTATTTCTCGGTGGATTCACCACCGTGCACCAGTTCTGCAAGATCGGCATGCATGCCATGACCGCGTTCACCGCAGCGGTTACCCAGGATGTGCCGCCCTATGTCACCGCCGCCGGCAACCGCGCGGCGCCGAGCGGCATCAATAGCGAGGGGCTGCGCCGGCGCGGCTTTACAGCCAGACAGATCAGCGAAATCAAGCGTGCCTACAAGACCTTGTACCGACAGGGCTTGAGCCTGGATGAGGCGGTTGCCGACATCTGCAAACGGGCTGAAACCCTGCCGGAGCTGCAACCCTTCGCCGACTTTTTCCCGCAGGTGACCCGCGGCATCATTCGCTGAGTTTTCATGCCGACACTGTTCAAAGGCCATAACGGCCCGCGTATCGCCATCGTCGCCGGGGAGTCCTCCGGCGATTTGCTTGGCGCCAGCCTGATCGAAGCCTTGCGCAAGCGCCTGCCGGACGCGCAGTTCGCCGGCATTGCCGGCCCGAAAATGCAGGCTGCCGGTGCCGTTTCGCTATTCCCGATGGAAAAGCTGGCGGTGCGCGGCTATCTGGAAGTGATCAAGCATCTGCGCGAGCTGCTCGGTATCCGTGCCGATCTGCGCCGCGCCTGCCTGCGCGAGCGCCCGGATTTGCTGATCGGCATCGATGCACCGGATTTCAATCTGGGCCTGGAGCGCAAGGTCAAGGAAGCCGGCATTCCCACCGTGCACTTTGTCAGCCCGTCGATCTGGGCCTGGCGTGGCGAGCGGGTACACAAGATCAAGCGCTCCTGCGATGAAGTGCTGTGCCTGTTCCCGTTCGAGCCGGCGCTGTATGCGGCGGTGGGCGGCAAGGCCAGCTATGTCGGTCACCCGCTGGCCGACGAGATGGCGTTGCAAATCGATCGCGATGCGGTGCGCGAGCAGATTGGTGTGCCAACGGCTCAGCTGACCTTTGCCATGCTGCCGGGCAGCCGGGTCAGCGAGATCCAGTACCACGCCGAGCTGTTTATCGAAACCGCCCGCTTGCTGCATGCGCGCTATCCGAATGCGCAGTTCCTGGTGCCGCTGGTCACTCGCGAAACCCGCGATCTATTCGATGCGGCGCGCTATCAGCATAATGCGCTGGACCTGCCGCTGCGGCTGATGTTCGGCCATGCCCAGGAAGCCATGCAGGCGGCCGATGCGGTGCTGGTGGCATCGGGCACCGCGACCCTGGAAGCGATGCTGGCCAAGCGGCCTATGGTGATCACCTACAAGCTCAGCGAAACCACCTACCGGATGGTCAAGAAGAAAATGCGCCTGCCCTATGTCGGCCTGCCCAATGTGCTGGCCGGGCGCTTTGTCGTGCCGGAATTCCTGCAGCATGATGCCAGCCCGCAAAACCTGGCTCAGGCGCTGGGCAATCTGATCGATGAACGGCGGCTGGCGGCTGGCCTGGCCGAGCTGTTCACCGAGCAGCACCGCGCCTTGCGCCAGGATGCGGCCGAGCGTGCTGCCGACCGCATTGTGCGGCATCTGCAGGGCCGCGCCTGATGCCGATAATCTGCGGGGTGGACGAGGCCGGCCGAGGCCCGCTGGCCGGCTCGGTCTATGCGGCGGCAGTGGTGCTCGGGCCAGACCACGGCATAGTCGGACTGGCGGACTCCAAGGCGCTGAGCGAGCGGCGCCGCGATGCCTTGGCGGAGCAGATCAAGCACGGTGCGCAAGCCTGGGCCATTGCCCAGGCCAGTGTCGAGGAAATCGCCAGTCTGAATATTTTGCATGCCAGCATGCTGGCGATGCGCCGCGCAATCGAGGCGCTGGGCCTGATACCGGATGAAGCATTGATCGACGGCAATCGCTGCCCACCCGCGCTGCCATGCCCGGCCAGGGCCATCGTCAAAGGCGACGCCAAGGTGGCAGAAATCTCTGCCGCCTCGATTCTGGCCAAGGTGGCGCGCGATGCCGAATTGCTGGAGCTCGATGCGCTCTACCCGGGCTATGGCTTTGCCACGCATAAGGGCTACCCCACTGCGGCCCATCTGCAAGCCTTGCAGGAACTGGGCGTGAGTCCGGTGCATCGCCGCAGCTTCGGTCCGGTAGCCAGGTTGCTGGCTGCGCAACAGCTGTCCATGCTGTAAGGCCCGGCCAATATCCAACGTAATGCGGTGCATGTCGACCGGGTGGCGTTGCTGGCCTATCAGCCGGCGGCACCGGCATGCGCGGGTGCAGCTGTCCTTTGTCCTGCTGATCGGGTGACCACATACCGCATCAATATGCACTTCGATGGGAAAAGGCGCTAAAGATCAATGATTTATGCGCCATAGCCTTTTGCCGGACCCTGCCGTGCGGGACGGATTCAGCCGAATGGCCGTCAGCTTCACGCCTCCCCAGGCTGATGCAATTGCAACAGCAAGTTTGTCAAAGCGCACGAGCGGCAACTAAGATGCCTTGACGATGCCTGCATTGTCGCCATCGAATGTCGTGCCAGAGCCCACGGGGAGCGCTGTTAGATGTTTGTAATCATCGGCTACATTTTCATGAGCGCCTGTATTTTCGGCGCCTATGCGGCACATGGTGGTCATCTGGGGGTGCTCTGGCAGCCAAGTGAAATCGTCATCATCTTTGGTGGTGGCTTGGGCGCGATGGTTGTGGCATACGGTCCCAAGCTCAAGGATGTATTGAAAGCCACCCCGGCAATTTTCAAGGGCAGCAGTTATACACGCGCCTTTTATCTCGATTTGTACGCACTACTGTTTGAGATATTGGCCAAGGTGCGGAAAGAAGGGCTGATGTCGATTGAAGGGGATGTGGAAACGCCCGATTCGAGCCCGATGTTTGCCAAATATCCGATAGTCTCGATGGATCATCATGTTATCGAATTTATCTGCGATTACCTGCGACTGATGGTTGGTGGTAATTTGAACGCATTTGAAATCGAAAATCTGATGGATGTGGAAATCGAAACCCATCACCATGAGGCAGAGGTTCCCGGTTCATTCTATGTCAAGCTTGCCGATGCGCTGCCGGCTTTCGGTATCGTAGCGGCGGTGATGGGGGTGGTGCACACCATGGGATCCCTGCATTTGCCACCGTCCGAGTTGGGAAAACTGATCGGCGCGGCCCTGGTCGGTACGTTCATGGGTATTTTATTGGCTTATGGATTTGTGGGTCCGCTGGGTGCAATCCTGGAAAACAAGGCAAACGAGAGCACCCGTGTTTTTCAGACCATCAAAGTCACCTTGCTGGCGAGTCTGAACGGATATGCGCCCCAGGTTGCGGTCGAGTTTGGCCGCAAGGTGATGGAAAGCCATATGCGGCCTTCGTTTTCCGAGCTGGAAGAATACGTCAAAAGCAAGAAAGGCTAGCAATGGTGGCTTTTGGTCTTCTGGTTTTGACTTCGCGCTGCAAGTTGCCGGCTGGCTCCCCGGTCCTGGTTGGGTGCGCTTTGCCATGCAGGGGGAATAAGCCGTGAGCGATGATTCGCAACGCCCCATAGTCGTCAAAAAGATCAAGAAAGGCGAGCATGGCCATCATGGTGGCGCCTGGAAAATCGCCTATGCCGACTTTGTGACCGCCTTGATGGCGTTCTTTCTGCTGATGTGGTTTCTG
>NZ_JAYRLZ010000292.1:0-5039 GCF_041904975.1 Chitinimonas sp.
AGACGGTACTGGAAGGTGGGCGATCGGGCGGTGTTTTCAAAGGCTTTGGAGTTGGCATTGCCGAGCATGAATTTCCAGGCGGCATTGCCAGCGGTATAGCTCATGCCGGCGCCGACGAAATAGCCTGGGTCGGCAAAGTCGTACAGCAGGTTATGCGATACTGCCAAGGCCTGGTTGCTTTGGTAATAGTCGTACCCGGCCCACGAGCCCATCTGGCCGAAGAAGTAGCTGCGGTTTGCATCGACCGGCACCGTGACCTGGGCTGAGTGGATGATGTTGTTATTGCCGCTGGCATAGCCACGGTTTGGCGCCAGTACGATTTGTGCAGAAGGAGCGAGGTTGCCGCTGCCGAACGTCTTCTTGATGTCGAGGTAGATATCGCCGACCGAGGAATTGTCGTAACCATAGGCGCCGCCGCCAGCGGTGGAGCCGGCATTGGTGCCGCCGTTGCGCGCAAAGGCAAAGCTGTTGGTCTTGGCATTGCGGTTATAGAAATAGCCAAGGTCGACATAGCCGCTGACGCTGAGGCCGGCGAGCGGGCTTTCATCCGAGGACTTGTTGATCTGCTCGACCTGCAGCTCCATCTTGGTGACGCGCTGATCCAGGGTGGGCTCGTCAGTGCTGGCGCTGGCTGCTGCTGGCGGTGGCAGTGATACCGGCGCGGTGACGACGGCTGCTGCCGGTTGTGGCCGGCTGGCGATGGCTTTCAGCGCTTCGACTTCCGCTTGCAGGGCCTTGAGTTGCGCCTTCAGTTCGGCCATTTCCTTCTTTTCCGCACTCGTTGCCGCCTGGGTCGGCAGCACCGAGCCGGCAAACGCGGCGGCGACCAGCAGGCTCAGCGGCTTCATCATCATGGTCATGTGAGGGTCCTCGTTCCGGTTACTTGTTGGTCTTGAATGCGTTGAAGTAAGAAGCGATCAGGCGCTGGGTATCACTCTGGATTGGTTGCTTGGCCTGCGTCAGCGCCATCATTTTCGGCGTCAGGTAGATTTTCGGGTCCCCGGTCAGCTTGGCATTCACAAACGGGGTGGCTGCCGAATTCGGATTGGCGTAATTCACCTTATTGGAGATGCTGGCAGCTACCTTGGGGTCCAGAATGTTATTGATGTATTTGTAGGCATTGTCGACATTGGCGGCGTCTCTGGGGATGGCCATGGAGTCGATCCAGGCAATGGTGCCTTTGGCCGGCACAATGTATTCGATCTTCTGGCCATTCTTGGCTTGCTCGGCCCTATCTTTGGCAATATAGGCGTCGCCGTTGTAAGCCATGCCGACACAGATATCGCCATTGGCCAGCAAATCAATCGGCGAGCTATTGAAAACCCGGATATCGGGGCGAACCTTTCTCAGCACCTCGTTGCTGGCTTCCAATGCCGCCTTGCTGAAGTCATTGGCCGGCCGTCCCTGGTAGATATTGACCAGTGAATACACGTCGCTACCGGTATCGAATAGCGAGATACCGCAAGACTTGAGCTTGTTGGTGTATTTCGGATTGAACAGCAATTCCCATGCATCGGCCGGCATCGGCTCGCTGCCCAGCGCCTTTTTTACTTTGTCGACATTGATGCCGAAGGCAGTGGTGCCCCACATATAGGGAACCAGGTAATCATTTGTCGGGTCGCCCACTTTCACCTTTTCGAGAATGGCTTTGTCCAGATTGGTGTAATTGGGCAGTTTTGATTTGTCGAGCTTGAGGTAGATGCCGGCCTTGATCTGACGCGCGGCGAATTCCAGCGAAGGCACCACGACGTCATAGCCGGACTTGCCGGTCATCAGCTTTGCCTGCAGCACTTCATTGCTGTCGTACAGGTCGTAGCGCACCTTGACGTCGAACTGCTTCTCGAAATTGGGAACGGTATCGTCGGCAATGTAGTCGTTCCAGTTGTAGACATTCAGATTGCCGGCAGCAGCAGCCGAAGCGGCCAGCGTAGCCAGCCCGAGACAAGCGGCAAGGCGGGTGAGTGTAGCGAGAGCAGCCATGATTCCCCTCTATGGTCGAGATACAAGCGAGATAGATACGATCGAACTTGCCGCTGTTTACTGGTCTGGCGATCGGCGCGGCTTGCTTGGGTGTCAAGAATATAGAACGGGGTGATGCGCAGATCGAAACGTTTACGTTTTGTTACGGCTGAATGTTGCGCATTGCCGACAGCCAGCCGGGGCTGCCTTATATCGGTGCGAAACAGGCACAGTTTTGGCGCGCTGCTGATGGTTGTATTGGGCCTGTTGGCCGCAGATCGAGGCAATCTCTTGTGCTTTAGGCGCTGCCGTAGCTAGCGAGCGCGGTGACGTATGCGATGGCTCAGGCGCTGACCAAGCCTTGAAGCTCGGCCAGTGAAATCTGTTTTTGCAGGCGCGAGGCGGCGTCGGCGTCGCCGGCGAGAAAATAGAAAAACTCGCGCGCCAGGCTGACAAACACATGCCAGCGCTCCTGGTGCGGAAACAGCTGCAACAGCTTGTCCACGCCACCGCGATAGCTATCGGTGTTTTGCGGCAGATCACGGATGGTGAACAGCAGTAGCTTGATCAGGCGGCAGCGCGCCATGATGTTTGCCTCATCCACCCCGGCCTTTTTCAGCTCGTCGGCATAGCGCAGCAGGCTTTTCAGCTGGTGCGCCTGCCGCTCCACCTCGGCCAGGGTGCGCTGCGACCAGGGGTCGGCTTCCATCTGTTGCATCGACAGCATGAACGTTCGTGGCTGCTGCGCTGCGACGGCGGCAGCATGGTTGGCCGCCGGACTAGCTGCACTAGGTGCCAGCAAAGGGTTGGCAGGCGTCGGGGCGACAGGTTGACTGGTCTGACGCGGATCGGTTTCGCCGCTCCAATAGGGAAAAAACTCGCGGACGATATCGAGAAAGCCGGCCTCGTCAGGAAAGTTGCGCAAGGTGGTTTCCGCTGCCGAGCGGTAGCCATTGCCGTCCTGCGGCAGATCACGCAAGGTGGTGAGCAAATGGCGCAGGAAGTGGCGGGCGAGGGTGAGTTGCTTGGTGGGGACGCCGCGTTGTTTGAGTTCTTCTGAATAGGCATCGAGTGCTGAATCGGGATTTGGACGACTCATGGGCGGGCAAGACTCCGTCGGATGGACTTATGCGGCGCGGGCGATCTGCTCGGCCTGTCCTTGGTGAAAGCCATTCCAGAAATAGAAGAATTCGCGGGCAACATCGACAAACAATCGCCGCGCATCTTCCTTGGCAAACAAGGTCAGCATGGCATCGACGCCAGCGCGATAAGCGGTAGGCGTCGGTTCGGCATTGCGGATGACAAACAGCAGTAGCTGCAGCAGGCGTTCGCGAATATCCACCACCGCATCGGGCTGGCTCTGGCTGTTCAGGCGTTTAAGATATTCAACAAGGCAGACTTGCTCGGTGTGCGACCACGGATCGGCATCCATGCGTTCGAACATATCGATCAGGCTGCCGCGCACATCGACCGGCGCATGATCGAGGGCGAGCGCATCGGCGGCATTGAGGCGGGCGATGGTTTTCATATCGCCAATCCAGAACGGGTAGAACTCGCGCGCCGCGCTGATGATTTCGAATTGCTGCTCGTCAGGAAATTTGGTGATGGTGCTGTCCACCGCGTGGCGGTAGCCGGCATCGTCGTTGTGGCGGAACTGGTCGGACTGCGCTTCAAGTGTGGAAAGCAGATGCCGCAGGATATGCTTTCGCCGCGTCAACAGGCTGGTGGCAGCTCCCTTGCCCTTGAGCAGGCTCAGGTAGGCAGTCAGCGCGGTTTCAACATGATCGGGATCGAGGGAAGACATGGGTGCAGCAGTTGGAATGGTTAGGGCATTCTAGTCGATTTCACCAAAACGGTTTGCGGCGCCTCGTCTGTTAAAATTGCAAGATGATACGACTCAGCTCACTTACTCTGCGACGCGGCACCAAGGTTTTGCTGGACCGCGTCGATCTTCTGTTACATCGCGGCCAGCGCGTCGGCCTGGTTGGGCCAAATGGTGCCGGCAAGTCCAGTTTCTTCGGTCTGTTGCGCGGCGAATTGCTGGCCGATAGCGGTGATTTCGACATGCCGCCACGGCTGGTGATTGCCTCGGTGCGCCAGGAAACGCCGGCGCGCCCGGAAAGCGCGCTTGACTATGTGCTCGATGGCGATGCCGAGCTGCGCCAGGTGCAGCGCGACTTGCAGGCTACCGAGCACGATGGCGTAGCCCATGCGACGGCCCTGGGTCATTTCGAAGCGATCGACGGCTACTCGGCCGAGGCGCGTGCCGGCAAACTTTTGTATGGCCTTGGCTTCAAGGCCGACGATCTGGCGCGGCCGGTAGCCAGCTTTTCCGGCGGTTGGCGCATGCGGCTGAATCTGGCGCAGGCGCTGATGTGTCGTTCCGACCTGCTGCTGCTTGATGAGCCCACCAACCACCTCGACCTCGACGCGGTGATGTGGCTGGAAAACTGGCTGAGCAGCTATCCGGGCACGCTATTGCTGATCTCGCATGATCGCGACTTCCTCGATGCCACGGTGAACGCCATTGCCCACCTGGCCAATAGCCAGATCACGCTATACACCGGCAACTATGCCGACTTTGAAGCGCAAAAGGCGGAGAAGCTGGCGCAGCAGCAGCAGGCGTTTGACAAGCAGCAGCGCGAAGTGGCGCATCTGCAGAAATATGTCGACCGGTTCCGCGCCCAAGCCACCAAGGCACGCCAGGCGCAAAGCCGCATCAAGGCGCTGGAGCGGATGGAGCGGATTGCCGCCGCGCATGTCGATTCACCGTTCGAATTCGGCTTTCGCGAGCCGGAAGCCAGCCCCAACCCCTTGCTGCGTATCGAGCAAGGCGCGGTGGGCTATGGCGGCAACCATCTGCTCGATGGCGTGGCGCTCAGCATCGAGGCTGGTGCGCGCATCGGTCTGCTCGGCCGCAATGGCGCCGGCAAGTCCACCCTGGTGAAATTGCTGGCGGGCGAATTGCCTTTGGCCAGTGGTTCGCGGGTAGAAGGCAAGGGCTTGAAGATCGGTTACTTTGCCCAGCATCAGCTGGAGCAACTGCGACTGGACGAAAGCCCGCTCTGGCATTTACAAAA
>NZ_JAYRLZ010000293.1:0-5030 GCF_041904975.1 Chitinimonas sp.
GAGCGGCAGAACACCCCACGGTGGCGCTGGAAGAGCGGGGACCGGTGATCAACCTCTCCCTCGGCAAGGGCGACTGGATCGTTGAAGCGGCGCATGCCTATGGCGGCAAGGTGATTGCCACGGTGACCACCGAGAAGCATGCACGCGCCGCCGAAAAAATCGGCTGTGATGCCTTGCTGGTAACCGGCCACGAGGCGGCGGCCCATGGTGGCGCGGTGACCTCGCTGGCCTTGATCCCTGCCATACGCGACAAGGTGGGCCTGCCCATCATCGCAGCCGGTGGCTTCGCCGACGGACGCGGTTTGATTGCCGCACTGGCGCTGGGTGCCGACGCCGTTGCCATGGGCACCCGTCTGGCAGCCAGCCGCGAAAGCCCGGTGCATGCCAATACCAAGGGCATGATCGTCAGCAAGGGTGTCGATGAAACCCTGTACAACGCCCGTTTCGATGGCATTCCATGCCGGATGATGGATACCCCGACCGCGCGTCGCAAATCGCGCCGGGCCTTGACCTTGCTGGAGGCGATTCCGCGTGCCTTGCTGGCCGGACGGCGCATCGGCATGCCGTTCTACCAGATTCTGGCCGGCGCCCTGGCGCAGCCGGCAGCGATCAAGCAGCTGGCCCAGTTTGGCGCTGCCACCGAATCGATCCGCCTGGCGATCGAAGATGGCGACCACCAGCGCGGTGTGCAATTGATCGGCCAGGCGCAAGGGCTGGTGCGCGATGTACCGGCGGTGGCCGACTTGCTGGCGCGGGTGCTGGCTGAGGCGGAGACGGTGCGATCTGGTCTGCCGGGTTGAGATCGCGGTTTTATCCGGTTCAGCGGTCGCGCTGCAGAATGGTCGGCCTGGCCTCGGCCAGGGTGTCTGGGTAGTCGAGGCTGTAATGCAGGCCGCGGCTTTCGTGGCGCGAGCGGGCCGACTGCACGATCAGATCGGCGGCATCGACCAGATTGCGTAGCTCGATCAGATCGTTGTTCACCCGGAAATTGCGGTAGTACTCGTCGATCTCGCGCTTGAGCAAAGCAATGCGATGGGCAGCGCGTTCCAGGCGTTTGTCGGTGCGCACGATGCCGACGTAGTCCCACATGAATCGCCGCAATTCGTCCCAGTTATGCGAGATGACAATCTGCTCGTCGGCATTGCTGACCTGGCTTTCGTCCCAGTCCGGCGCAGCGATCGCAGGGCGCGGCGCGGCGGCCAGGATGTCGCTCGCTGCAGCTTGCCCGAGCACCAGGCATTCGAGCAGGGAATTGCTGGCCAGCCGGTTGGCGCCATGCAGGCCGGTGCAGGCGGTCTCACCGATCGCATACAGATTGGCGATGTCGGTGCGGCCGGCCAGATCGGTGAGCAGGCCGCCACAGGTAAAGTGGGCGGCTGGCACCACCGGGATCGGCTCACGGGTGATGTCGATGCCGAGCTCCAGGCAGCGCTGGTGGATATTGGGAAAGTGCGACTTGATGAAGCCGGCATCCTGGTGGCTGATATCCAGGTACACGCAGTCCAGGCCGTGCTTTTTCATTTCGTAATCGATGGCGCGGGCCACGATATCGCGTGGCGCCAATTCGGCGCGCTCATCATGCTGCTGCATAAAGCGGCTGCCATCGGGCAGCTTGAGCAAGCCGCCTTCGCCACGCACTGCTTCGGAAATCAGGAAAGACTTGGCGTGCGGGTGATACAGGCAGGTGGGGTGAAACTGGATGAATTCCATGTTCGCCACCTGGCAGCCAGCGCGCCAACCCATGGCAATCCCATCGCCGGTGGCGGTGTCCGGATTGGTAGTGCACAGATAAACCTTGCCGGCACCGCCGGTGGCCAGCACCGTCTGATCGGCAAGCAGCGTGACGACCTGGTCGTTATTCCGATCCAGCACATAAGCGCCGAGGCAGCCGGCCTCCGGCTTGCCCAGCTTGGCGCCGGTAATCAGATCAATGCCGATATGATCTTCCAGTACGGTGATATTCGGATGCGTCCGAACCCGTTCGGCCAGCGTGGCAATCACGGCGGCGCCGGTGGCGTCGGCGGCGTGGACAATGCGGCGCTGGCTGTGCCCGCCCTCGCGGGTCAGGTGCAGGCCGCTCGTGTGCTCACTATCGGGCGTGAACGGCACGCCCAGCGAGCAAAGCCAATCTATGGCGGCGCGGCTGTGGCTGATGATGTGGCGGCTGGCTGCCTCGTCGCACAGGCCGGCGCCGGCAATCAGCGTATCGCTGACGTGGCTGGCGACGCTGTCAGCCGCATCCATTACCGCCGCTATGCCACCCTGCGCCCACTGGCTTGAGCCGTCAGTCAGCTTGCGCTTGCTTACCAGAACCACCCGGCGCTTGTCGGCTAATTGCAGTGCCACCGTCATACCAGCCAAGCCGCTACCGAGGATCAGGACATCGAATCGTTGCATACGCTCAAACCATCAAAAATCGCCCGTCACTATACCAAACAGAACCGTCGCGGGTTTTAGGGAACTATTCTTGCGGCCCCGCAGTCACTGACAGGTGCCCGCAAGGGAAGTCACTGTGAAAGGCCCCGTAGAGGATGGATACGATTACACTTCGGCCCGCTGGCCTGCTCGATGGATGGGATACCGAATCCCGTAGCGCACCCGCCGCACCACGCAAGCTTGAAAAAACATCCACCCGCCCGCAAATGAAGTCCGATGCGGACGCGGCCGTGCCGGATGTCGCGCAAACCATGGAGAAAACCGCCAGCATGTCGACAGAGCGCGACATCGATCAGCAATTGGTACTGCGTGTCCAGCGCGGCGACAAGAAGGCCTTCGAATTGCTGGTGAATAAATATCACCGCAAGATCGGCCGCCTTCTCAGCCGGATGATCCGTGACCAGTCGGAAATCGAAGACATTACCCAGGAGGCCTTTATCAAGGCCTATCGTGCCTTGCCATCGTTCCGTGGCGAAAGTGCGTTTTATACCTGGCTGTACCGTATCGCCATCAACACGGCCAAGAACTACCTGGCATCGCTCAATCGCCGCCCGGTGCTTTCAACCGAATACGAGGATGAAGATGGTGAGACGCTGGATACCGCGTCGCAATTGCCGGATATGAATACGCCGGAAACCGAGCTGATGAATCGCCAGATCGTCCGCACGGTGAACGAAGCGGTGGAATCCCTGCCTGAAGAGTTGCGCACGGCGATTACCTTGCGCGAAATGGAAGGCTTGTCGTATGAAGACATCGCCGAAGTGATGAATTGCCCCATCGGAACCGTGCGCTCGCGTATATTCCGCGCTCGCGAAGCAATTGCAGTCCGGCTCAAGCCGATGATCGAATCCCAAGGTAAGGACAGACGCTGGTGAATCGTCAATTCGTGGGTGCAAAGACCATGCAGGAAAAATTTTCGGCGATGATTGATGGCGAACTCGACGAGCGCGAGTTTGCAGAGTTGATGGCCGAGTTTGATGCTGATGATGAGTGTGCCGAACAGTTCGGCCAGTATCAGCTGATCTCGGATGCGCTGAGCGGCCAGGCGATGATGTCGGATGATTTCATGTCGCGTTTTTCGGCACGACTGGAACAAGAACCGGTGGTGCTGGCGCCACATGCGATGCGTCGTCCGCGCACGCTGGACCGTCGCTGGGTGGCGTTGTCGATGGCGGCTTCGGTGGCGCTGGTCAGTGCCACGGCTTGGTATGTCGGGCACGGGCAGATTTATGCGGCGCCTGCCGAGGCGACGGTTGCTGCCAATCAGGTGATGAGCGAAGCGGATGCCAGCCCTTACCTGCTTGCCCATCAGGCGATGGTTGGCAATCCGGGCTTTTATCACAAGCCTGTCATCCTGACCGGTGCTGAGGCCGAGCGCCATACGGCAGGGCGCTAGGTCGTTGATGCCAACATCGATGTTCCCTTTTTCCATGCCACTTCGCGTTAGCTTGTTGTGTTCCGTCTTGCTGTTTTCTTCGGCCCAGGCGGCGGAAGTGCTGACCACGCTGGAGGCGTCCGGCTTGCTCAAGCGCATGGCGGTGGCAGCGCGCGTGCTCAATTACAACGCCACCTACCTGTATCAGCATGCGGACAATATGGAAACGTTCCGTGTGGTGCATGTCTATGATGCGAACGGCGAGCAGGAGCGGCGCGAATCACTCGACGGCATGCCGCGTGAGTTCATTCGCAACAATGATCAGATCATTGGTTATCTGCCCGACGAAAAGCCCTTTACGCTCGACCGCCGCACTGCAAACAAGTTTTTCCCCGGTGTGATACTGGATCAAGCCGTCGATGTCTTGTCCAACTACACCTTTCGCCGGCTTGGTATGGATCGGGTAGCAGGTTATGACTGTCAGCTGATCGTGCTGGAGCCCAATGACAAATTGCGCAACCCGCACAAGCTGTGTGTGGATGTGCGATCCGGGTTGTTGTTGAAAAGTGTCATGTATAGCCCGGATGATCGTGGCGTCATGGAGCAGTTTGCTTTCAGCCAGCTGGAAATCGGCGGGCAGATCGACAAGCGCCTGCTCAAGCCGGTACTGATGGCCAAGTCGAACAATGCGGCAACGCTGACCAGCAAGATCGCTTCCTTGCTTGGGCTGCCATCTGCCGCTGCCAATGCCAGCCCGCCCCCAGGCCCGACTGCGCCGGCGCCTGTCGCTGCCATTCCAGCGCCTTTGGCAGCCATGGTTGCTGGACCATCTACTGCCAGCGGCGCCATGGCAGTTGGCGATCTGCCGGCGGGTTTTCACCTGCTCAACGAGACGCTTAGCCAGATGCAGGGCAAACCCAAGGCGGTGCGGCATTTGCTGTTCAGCGATGGCCTGGTGAATGTATCGGTATTTGTCGAGCCTTCCGGTAACGGTCCGATCAGCTTGCCGCGCCAGCAGGGCGCGCTGAATTTCTTTTCGCGGCAGATCGATGGCTGGCGGATTACCGCCGTGGGTGAAGTACCGCTCAAGACGGTGCAGCTATTCACCATGGCGTTCGAGATTCGCTAACCGGAACTTCGCGTTGTGTTCTGGTTCAAATTTCGCGTTTTTTCATATGGCTGCTGCGCAGCTCTTCGAGTGGACTCCATGTTCAATCTG
>NZ_JAYRLZ010000294.1:0-4957 GCF_041904975.1 Chitinimonas sp.
GGACTGCATCGTGTCGCCGCTGCGGGCAAAGGATGTAGCGTGGTTGCAGCGCTTCGGCATTCTGCGCAGCGAGGTGAGCTGGGCCAGTGGCAAGTTGCTGCTGGATGGCGAACAGTACGATGCCGATATCCACAATGCCGGCTCACGCGAGCGCATCATCGCCGAGCTGGCTGGCAAGCGCCTGACCGGCGGCATCTGCCTGCACGGCGGCTTCTTCCTCGGGCCGGAAGATTTTTATCAGCGACTGCGCGCCCTGGCGCCAAGCGACAAGGCGCGTATCGAGATGCATCGCATCGACTTTATCAATCAGCTGTACGGCCACGGCGAACTGGCGCGCGCCCAACGCCGCCGCGCCCGTTTCATGAACACCGCCATGATGGTGACCCTGCTCGGTGCGGCAGTGTCCGACGGCCTGGAAACCGGCCAAGTGGTGTCGGGTGTGGGAGGGCAATACAACTTTGTCGCCATGGCCCATGCGCTGGCCGATGCGCGATCCATCATCATGCTGCGTGCTACCCGCGAGTCGGGCGGCGATATTCGCTCGAATATCCTGTGGAACTACGGCCACACCACCATTCCGCGCCATTTGCGCGATGTGGTGATTACCGAATACGGAGTGGCGGATCTGCGCGGCCAGTCCGACGCCGAAGTGGTCAAGCGCCTCATCTGTATTGCCGATTCGCGCTTTCAGGATGAATTGATCGAGTCCGCGCAAGGCAATGGCAAGCTGGAGGCCGGCTGGGCGGTGCCAGAGGCTTTCCGCAACAATCTGCCCGCAGCGCTGGAAGCAAGACTGGCGCCATGGGAGGCGGCTGGCTTGTTGCCGGACTTCCCGTTCGGCACCGACTTCACCCCGGACGAACTGGCAATGATAGGCGTGCTGCAAAAGCTCAAGCATGCCAGCGAGAATCCGCTGGAACTGGTGGCCTCGGCCCTGCGCGGCTGGTTCGGCGACCAGGAAGTGCCGGCCGGCTGGCTGGAGCGCCTCGGCCTGCAGGAAACGCATGACCTCAAGTCTTTGCTGCTGCGTCGGTTGTTTATCGGCAATCTGTAGGCTGCGGCATTAAGCCCCTGAAACCTGTAGACACTGAGTGCACTGAGATCACGGAGCACACAGCGCGCATCCGGCAAGGTCTGGCCAATTCTGGTGCACTCTGTGTTACCACTGTGCTCGGTGCCTGCCGATTTGGCTGTTGTCGCCGCTTGGCAGCATGGCGATTCGCGAAGCGGGTAAGCCAGCCGATGCGGCGCTTTGGAGCGATTGGCTGGAAGCGGTCGAGCAGGCGTCAACGCATCCCCCATGTGTTAAAGCGCACGGTACTTGATATTGTTGGCCTTACTTATTGATCTTCTTGCTGCTTTTGTGTAATCGGCGCTAGAATAGCCGGCTTTCCCACCCTTGCCTCACCGTTACCGCATGACGGGGGGCTGTTTAATCCGCAAGGAGATCGCATGCGACACTACGAAATCGTGTTCATCGTGCATCCCGATCAAAGCGAGCAAGTGCCCGCCATGATCGAGCGCTACAAGACGATGATCAACAATGAAGGCGGCAAGATTCACCGCCTGGAAGACTGGGGCCGTCGTCAGCTGGCTTACCCGATCCAGAAGATTCACAAGGCACACTATGTCTTGATGAACATCGAAATCGGTCAAAGCACGCTGGACGAACTGGAACATGCTTTCAAGTTCAATGACGCCGTGCTGCGCCACCTCACCATCAAGACCGATGCTGCCATCACTGAGCCATCGCCGATGATGAAGGAAGAAAAGTCGAAGTCGCTGACCCCGGCTGCTGAAGCCAAGGAAGCGGCTGCTGCCTAAGGGTTGCCCTTGGGCACGCGCAATCAGGTTGTAGCCAGCGGTGTGCTGATTGAAAAATCGGTGCTTCGCTATACCCCGGCCGGCATTCCGGTGGTCGAATTCAAATTGCAGCACGAATCGACCCAAAACGAAGCCGGACTCGAACGACGGGTGCAGTGTCATTTCAACTGCATCTGCCTGGGTAAAGAGGCGCTGGCCATTGCCGCGCTGGATGAAGGTGTGCAATTGCTCGTCAAGGGCTTTTTTGCCGCACGTCACCAACGCTACAAAGCCAATCTGGTATTGCACGTTGCCCGCTGGAAAGCTGCCCCGAGCACACCACCCCCAGTTATCTGAATACGAGAGGCCATCATGTCCCGTCATCTGTTCAAGCGCCGGAAATTCTGCCGCTTCACCGCCGAAGGCATCAAGGAAGTTGACTACAAAGACGTCAACCTGCTGAAGGACTTCATCAATGAAAACGGCCGCATCATTCCGGCCCGTATCACTGGTACCAAGACCCGCTTCCAGCGTCAGCTGTCCACCGCAATCAAGCGCGCCCGTTTCCTGGCCCTGATGCCGTACACCGACCTGCACTAAGCGAGCGAAGGAACTCAATCATGCAAATCATTCTGCTCGAAAAAGTTGCCAACCTCGGTGGTCTGGGCGACGTCGTCAAGGTCAAGGAAGGTTACGCCCGTAACTTCCTGATCCCGCAAGGCAAGGCTCGTCGTGCTACCGAAGCCAATCTGAAGGACTTCGAAGTCCGTCGCGCTGAGCTGGAAAAGCAGCAAGCCGCAATCCTGGCCGACGCACAAGCCCGCGCCGACAAGCTGGCCGACTTCGCCACCACCATCGCCCAGAAGGCTGGCGTTGATGGTCGTCTGTTCGGTTCGGTAACCAACCACGACATCGCTGAAGCCGTGACCAAGGCGTCCGGCGTTGCAGTCAGCAAGATGGAAATCCGTCTGCCGGATGGCCCGTTCAAGGCGATCGGCGAGTACACGGTTACCATCGCTCTGCACCACGATGTAACGGTTGATGTGAAGCTGACGGTGGTTGGCGAGTAATTCGCTGATCGCGCTGCTTCACCTGCAAAAAGGGATTCGAGCAATCGAATCCCTTTTTGTCGTTTGTGGGCATTGAAACCAGTGGGTGAACCACCCGATGCGCGTATGGCGCGGTTCTCATGCGCAGTGCGGGAGGGCGGAGGCGGGTAGCTAGGCAATAGATCCATTGCTTATGCGCTGCGGCGAAAGCGCCGGGTTCCCGATGGCAGCCTGTGGCGTTTGGAAACACGATGCGTTCGGTGTTTCTCAAGGCAATTTCTAGGTGTCAGTCGAAGTGGAATCTATAGTACCGACATGTTCCTGCAGGCAGGTGGCTAGCTTGAGCGCCTGAACCGTCCCCCTACGGCAGACAGCATGACAGCCAAACTACACAATCCCACCGATATTGCCCGTGAAACGCTGAAGCAGCTGGCAGCGCGGCGCATTGCGCCAACGCCGGACCGATACGAAGAAATTTACGCCGAGATTGCCGGTACACCTCGCAATAGTGGCGGCATTGCCGCCTTGGTGACGGAATTCGTAGCGCTATTGCGCGCCTGCCCGCAACAGCATGGCGAATTGCAGCGGCAAATCGGCCTGATTGAAAAGGCGGCGCTTTCCCGTGAATGGTCAAGCATTCCACCCTTGGTGGTGCAGGCAGTCGAAGGGCAGGGTGGGCAGGCCAATCTGGTCAAGTCCTGGTCGGAGCTGATACGCGATCTGATTACGCAATGGGACTTGCGCAGCCCGCATTTCAGCGTGGCGCGCAAGCAGGAATCGCTGGCCAAGGTGCTGCTCAACTTCGGCAATTACCCGAATCTGCTCAATGAAAAACTCGCGGCATTGATCCAGAGCTGGGCTGATGGCGCCAGCGCAGGTGGTGATATCGCTCCGCTGGAAACGGCGGCAGGTGTGGCTGGCAACGAGACCACCACGGCCTTGCCCATTGCAGAGGAGGCTGCATCGGCCAGTGCTGCCGTTGATATGGACTGGCGCCGCTGGCGCGAGCTACTGGTGAAAGCCCTGCGCATGGGGGTGGCGGAGCGTCTGTCCGGCTATCCGGAGCTGGCCGAGGAGGCGAGCAGCCTCGCCTTGGCGGCCGAGGCGGTCACCAGCGCTCAGGGACTGGAATTCCTGCAAGGTCGTTTGAAAAAATTCTGGATCCAGCTGGAGCTGCGTGGCGAGCGTGATGGGCGCGTTGCCACGGCCCTGTCCAATTTGTTGCTGCTGCTATGCGAGAACTTGCTGACCATTTGCGGCCCGGATGATTGGATAAAGGGGCAGGTGGCGGTGATACGCGAGCTGCTATCGCAACCGCTCAGCACCAACCGGCTCTACGATGTCGAAGCGGCGTTCAAGGAAGTCATCTACAAGCAAGCCTCGCTCAAGCACAGCCTGGATGAAGCGCAGACCATGCTCAAGGATATGGTCACCCTGTTTATCGACCGCCTTGGCGATATGGCCGACAGTACCAGTGGCTATAGCGAAAAGATCGAAACCTATGCCGGTCGTATCGAGCAGACCAAGGGAATCAGCGAGCTGCAGGGCCTGCTCAGCGAATTGATGCAGGATACCCGCGTCATGCAGCTGGATATGACCCGCTCGCGCGACGAGCTGGTGGAGGCGCGTGCCAAGGCCGAGCAGGCCGGGGTGCGCGTCAGCGAGCTGGAACGACAGCTGCGCCTGGTCAGCGAAAAGATCCGTGAGGACCAGCTTACCGGCGCGCTCAACCGCCGTGGTTTCAAAGAATCATTCGAAACCGAGCTGGCGCGCAAGGAACGCAGTGGCAAGCCGTTGTGCGTGGCCTTGCTCGATATCGACAATTTCAAGAAGCTGAACGACCAGCGCGGCCATCAGGCCGGTGACGAAGCGCTGGTGCATTTGGTGGATGTGGTGAAAGTGGTGTTGCGGCCCACCGATGTCATCGCCCGCTATGGTGGCGAAGAATTTGTGGTGTTGCTGCCAGAGACCGATTTGAAGGAAGCGGCCAGCGTGATGCGGCGGGTGCAGCGGGAGCTGACCCGGCGCTTTTTCCTGCATAACAACGAACGGGTGCTGATCACCTTCTCGGCCGGTGTCACGCGCTATATCGATGGCGAGAGCCA
>NZ_JAYRLZ010000016.1:0-11931 GCF_041904975.1 Chitinimonas sp.
TGCCGAGAAATTCCCTGCGCAATCCGATACCGGGCAAATTGACTCCTTGCTCAATGATTTGTCCGCACAAATCGGCAATGTCCGCGACGCCACCGCCAAAAGCCTGACTGAAGACTTTGATATGGCGCGCGTTGGCGATGTATTGACGCGGATTATCGACTTTTACCAGTCTCGCCTTGATGCACGCGGCTTGCTGCTGGATCTGGAATTCGATGAGGCCGTGCGCGATGCCAGCACCTACCATTTCCACCTGAACGAAGCACTGCGGGAAACGCTGGCCAATGTGCTCAAGCATGCCGACAACAATAGTCCGGTCAAGGTCAGCCTGAAGCTGAAAGCCGGATTCATCCACCTGACCATCTGCAATGCATTGCCCGATACTGCATCGATCAAGCTCGACAGCCTCAATGCCGGAGAACGCGTGACACCGGCAGCACAAACCTATAACGGCGAAGAGTCACACGGCCACGGCTTAAGCGATATGCATGCCTTGCTATTGCTGATCGGCGGAAGAATGCAGTTTTCCATCAATGGTGAAGGGCTATTCCAGGTCATGGTGATACTACCCAGAGTCAAGCTAAGAACCGGCGAACAAACACGCCAAAGTGCAGCCGTTTCCCGCGAGTTACTCCATGGAAACTAGACTCTGTTGACGTTTTGCCGGCGGATCGCGTTTCGTCGGAAAGCCGCCAGGCGCAAGGCGTTGTGCACGCAAGGTAGTGATCTACCTCAGTGCGCAACAACACAGCGCCTGGGATTTGCGGCGAAACCCACAGGGCCGGGCCGAGTTTCGCGGTAACTCCGCGTTGTCATTCGCTTACATAAGCTGTTATGCCGCACTCATTCCGCCTTGATTTACCGCGAAACTCGACCCGGCGCGACCGTCGGCAAAACGTCAACAGAGCCTAGGAATAAGCCGAGTTCCCGACTGGCACCGCAGGTGCCAGGGAATCGGGGACTTGGGCGGCAGCAAGAGAAGAATCGATTGCCAGTCGGTTTATCCCGCTACCTTCGCCCCGCGGCAGCGGGAGGCCTGCTGTTACGCGTTCCTGGAGTTGCTCGGAGGGCCGTCAGGCTTAGCTGATGTGAATCTTCCGGGCGTGTGTCAGCAGCGCCGCGTCAGCTGGCGGGTTTCTCCAGCTGCTGCTTGAGATTGCTCAGGCCACCCTCGAAGTCGGGCCCGACCATGCGGTCCATCATCAGGCCCATATAGCGGCTCAAGGGGTTGATGCCCATATCGCCTTCATTGGTCCAGCTCAGCTTGCTGCCACCGGCGACCGGTTCGAGGGACAGGCTGCCGGTCGACACCATGCCGAACTCGGGAAACTCCAGCTTGTAGACCAGCTGCCGGCCTGGATCGCTGGCCGTGAAGGTCATGCTGCCGCTGCCTTCGGTCTTGCTCTCCCAGCTCCAGCGCGCATTGACGCCATGTTCGGCGCCGCTATAGCTGATTTTCATGGCGGGGTCGCGGCGTGGCCAGACTGACCAGCTACGCCAGGCTTTCGGGTATTCCAGCTCGGCGTAAATGCGTTCGGCGGGCGCCTGGATAACGGTGCTACGGCTGATGCTGAAATGACGCGGCAGCAAAAAGCCGACGCCAACCAGCAATAGCACCAGGCAGAACATGGCCAGTACGGCGCGACGAAACAGGCGCATGGTGATTTCCGGAAATGATGACCGCGCCAGTATAGGCAGCGCCGGACGACCACGCCGCGATGTGTTGCCGAAATGCCAGAGAAGTGCGAAAGGGCAGATAGAGCCTAGATCGGCAAGTGCAGGGTGGCCTTCAGGCCGCCTTGTGCGCGGTTATCCAGTGACAAGCTGCCGCCGTGCAGTCGGGCGATCCGATCGACGATGGCGAAGCCCAGTCCGCTGCCACCATCGGCGCGGCGTGCGCTGTCGAGGCGGTGGAAAGGCTTGAGCGCCTCGGCCATCTTGTCCGGCGCGATGCCCGGGCCGTGGTCGCTCACTTCAAACAGGATGGCGTCGGCTTCGCGCTGCACGCTCAGACTGATCGGCGCCGCACCGTAGCGGCGTGCATTGTCGATCAGATTGCTGAGCGCGCGTGACAGGGCCAGCGGCCGCGCCTTGAAGATCGGCAGATCGTCGGCCAGCACCAGGTCGATCGTGCAGCCCTCGCGCGCATAGCGAGACAGCAGTGATCTGGCCAAATCTTCCGGCTGGCAGTCGCAGGCAGCTTCATCGCCTAGGCCGCGTGCAAAGGCGATGAATTGGCCGAGAATGCGTTCGATGTCTTCGACATCTTCGCGCATGCCGTCCTGCAAACTCGGGTCGGCCATCATTTCCACCCCCATGCGCAGGCGCGCCAGCGGTGTGCGCAAATCATGCGAAATGCCGGCCAGCATGACATTGCGCTCGCGCTCGCTGCTTTCCAGATCGGCCAGCATGCGGTTGAAGCTGGCCGACAGGGCCTGTACCTCGTAGGGGCCGGACTCCGCCAGGGGCTCCGGATGCTCGCCGCGCCCGAGTCGCGCCGCTGCCATGCTCAATTTGCGCAAGGGCAGGCTGATACGCCAGGAAACCAGCGCGGCCAGCACGATCGAGGCAATGGTGAAGATACCGGCCGCTATGGCGAACTGTCCGGTCGGATCAAAGCGATAACGCCCCAGCGGGATCACCAGCCAATAGCGTTTGCCCAGTACTTCCACCGATACCCACAGCTGCCGCCGCGGTGGACTGGTCTCGCGGATATCGCCGATGTTTCCGAATTTCTTGCGGATAGTGCTGGCAATAGTGCGCGACAGCATGGTGCGTGGCGCCAGGGTTGGCGCGGGCGCTTCAGCCGTGTTGAGCTCGCGCAGATGCGCCGTATAGGGTGGTTGCCCGTATTCGATCCAGTTTTTCTGGGCCGCCGGTGACATGCCGTCCAGCTGATCCTCGGCACTGGCCAGCAGCTCGCCGCTTTGATCGGCCACATTGCTGGCGATCATCTGCAGCCGGTTATGGGCGAACAGCGCAACCACAAACGACAGCGACAACAGCATGGCCAGCACGGTTACACCAGCCAGCCGCCAGAACAGCGTGCGCGGATACAACCGCAGGGGAATGCGCTTCATGCCGGCAATCAGCGCTCACCGCCGTCCGGCACAAACACATAACCGAAGCCCCACACGGTTTGCAGATAGCGCGGCTCGGCCGAGTTTTCTTCGATCAGCTTGCGCAGCCGCGATACCTGCACATCGATACTGCGATCGAATGCTTCATGCTCGCGGCCACGCGCCAATTCCATCAAGCGCTCGCGACTGAGCGGAACCCGCGGATGATTGGTAAAGACCCGCAGCAGCGCAAACTCGGCATTGGTCAGGGCGATCGCTTCGCCATGCTTGCTGAGCTTGCGATTACCGATTTCCAGGCGAAATCCACCAAACTCGAATACTTCGCCCTCGGTCAATGGCGCTGACAGGGCGGACGGCTCTTTCTGACGTCGCAATACGGCAACAATACGTGCCAGCAATTCGCGCGGATTGAAGGGTTTGGGCAGGTAGTCGTCGGCGCCCATTTCCAGGCCGATGATGCGATCGATATCGTCACCGCGGGCGGTGAGCATGATGATGGGAATCTGATCTCCCTGGGCGCGCAAGCGACGGCAGATCGACAGCCCGTCCTCGCCGGGCAGCATCAGGTCGAGCAACACCAGGTGTGGACGATTGCGTTGCAGGCGGGTTTCCAGCCGGCTGCCGTCCTCGAAGGCCTCGACCGAATAGCCTTGTTCGGTCAGATAGCGTTGTACCAGCTCGCGCAGGCGGGCATCGTCGTCGATCAGCAGGATCTTGCGGGGGGTGGGCGTATTCATGGCGGCAGTGTAGCGGTATCGATATGTCGCGAGCGTGCCAGATGTAAAAAAACATTGCGGCCGGTCAGGGCAAGAAAGCCTGTTTACAATTGCGCCCATTTCGCTGCATGGATCAGCATAAGCTGGTCATTATTTTCCGGTAAGCCCGATTCCTGATGTTGTCCCGCGCGCCTCTAATCTTGCTGCTGATTGTTCCCGAGCTTGCCATGGCTCAGGGACAGGCGGCGGCGCGTGCACGGCAGCCGCGATTTGCCCCGCCGCCTATCGAGCGCCACGATATCGTCAACCGGATGCCGGAGCGCCCTGCGGCTGAGCGCAGGCCGATCGAGCCGCCGCTATTGCAACACCTGCCACCTGATCCGGCTGGCCCGGAGGCGCAGGCAGACCGCACCAGGCACCGCGAAACGCAGATACAGGAAGCGCTGAAAAACGGCGATATCACGCCGGAACAGGCCGCAATCCTGCGCGAGCAGCGGCGCGAAGCGCGCCGGCAGCGCATGGAGAAGTGGCGGGCAGAGCGCGAGGCGCGTGAACCGGCAGGCGGCGCCGGCGCAGAATCGTCACCGCGCACGCCCTGACTTGGCAGTCGGTCATTCGCGTGACCTACAATGGGACAAGACTTCTACTACCGTCCCACATCATGCCGCAGAGCGACGCCGTCAAAACCATCCTGATCGTTGATGATTCCGCCAGCCTTCGGCAAACCGTGCACATCGTCCTGGCGCAGGCCGGTTATGCCGTGCTGGAGGCGGCCGATGGCATCGAAGGGCTGTCGCGGCTCGATGGCCGGCGCATTCACCTGATCATTTCCGACGTCAATATGCCGAATATGGACGGCATTGCTTTTGTAAAGGCGGTGAAGCTGCGCCCGGACTATCGCTTCACGCCGATTATCATGCTGACTACCGAAGCACAGGAAAACAAGAAGCTGGAAGGGCAGATGGCGGGGGCCAAAGCTTGGGTGGTGAAGCCATTTCAGCCCGAGCAGATGTTGCGCGCGGTTTCCAAGCTGGTTTTACCCTGAGGCTTGGGCGGTCATGACCATTTCGGCCGTTTACCAGAACGAGCGCTGCATTGTGCGTATTGACGGCGCCTTCACCATCTATGAGGCCGGCGACGCCAAGCACCATCTGCTGGGTGACCTCAACTTGGCACCGGAGCTGGAAGTCGATCTCGCTGGTGTGACCGAAATCGATACTGCCGGCATTCAACTCTTGCTATTGCTCAAGCGCGAGGCTGCGCAGCAGGAAAAGCCACTGCATTTTCATGGGCATAGCAAGGCGGTGCTGGCGCTGATCGATCTTTACAATATGGCCGGTATTTTTGGCGACCCGGTGGTGCTGGAAGGCAAGGGGGGCGCATGAATCTCGAAGCGGCGCGCCAGGCATTCTATGAGGAAACCGACGAGTTGCTGGCTGCCATGGATGCAGCCTTGCTGGCGGTAGAGACTGCCAAGGAGCCGGAGCGCAGCGAGTGCATCAATGCCATGTTTCGCGCTGCCCATACCATCAAGGGCTCGGCCGGCTTGTTCGACTACCGCGAAGTGGTGACCTTTACCCACTTGCTGGAAAGCGTGCTGGACCAGCTCAGGGAAGGCGAGCTGGCGCTGTCATCGCAGCTGGTGCAACTGCTGTTTGCCTGTCGCGACCATATCGACGAACTGGTCAATGCCGGTCGTGAGGGCGCGCCGGTGGTGCTCGATGCCAGCCTGTGTGCTGCGCTGGAGCGTGAGTTGCATCATGAGAATGTGGCCCCGCCTGTCATGGCCAGCGCTGCCAGCGGCCCGCAGGTCATCAAGCAGGCCGGGCACGATCATGCCGTTGCATCGGACTGCTGGCATATTTCATTGCGATTCGGACGTGATGTGCTGCGCAACGGCATGGACCCGGCCTCGTTCATCCGCTACCTGGGCGGCCTTGGCCGCATCGTCTATCTGACCACCTTGTACGACGACCTGCCGGAGCCCCATTTGATGGATCCGGAGAGTTGCTATCTCGGCTTTGAAATCCAGTTCCATGCCGGTCCGGACATCGACAAGCTGGCCATCGAAAATGTGTTCGATTTCGTCCGCGACGATAGCAAGGTGCGTATTGTCCCGCCGCATGCCCATCTCACTGAATACATCCGGCTGATCCACGACATGCCCGAAGGTGCGGCCCGTCTCGGTGAGCTGCTGGTACGCGGCGGTGCACTGACGCCGCTGGAACTGGAAGAGGTGCTCGGTTTACAACGCGATCAGGCGGCCTCGGGTGATCATCGTCCGCTCGGAACCTTGCTGGTCGAGGAGCAATTGGTACCGCCGCAGGCGGTCGCTGCTGCGCTGGACAAGCAAAGAGAACAGCAGACCCATAAGACCCGCGAACATCGGGTGGTCAGGGTCGATGCGACACGTCTCGATGGTCTGATCGACCTGGTCGGTGAGCTGGTCATTGCAGGTGCTGCAGCGCAGCTCGCGTCGGAGCGCACCGGCGACGCCATCCTGAAAGAGGCGCTGGCCTCGCTGGGCGAGCTGGTTGAGCGCATTCGCGATGAGGCGCTGAGTCTGCGCATGGTCCCGGTCAATGAAATCTTCGGACGCTTCCCGCGGGTAGTACGCGATGCTTCCAAAGAATTGAACAAGGACATCCAGCTGTATATCGAGGGTGAGGAAACCGAGCTGGATAAATCCATGGTCGACAAGCTGAGCGACCCCTTGATCCACCTGATACGCAATGCCATCGACCATGGCATCGAGCCGCCTGAACGTCGGCGTGCCACCGGCAAGGCCGACTATGGCACGGTCTGGCTCAATGCTTACCATGAGTCCGGCAGCGTGGTGATCGAGGTTGGCGACGATGGCGGCGGTATGGATCGAGAGCGCATTCGTGCCCGCGGCATCGAGCGCGGCCTGATCGGTGCTGATGAAGTACTGTCGGACCAAGCCATACTCCAGCTGGTGTTCGAGCCTGGCTTTTCCACTGCGGAGACAGTGACCAGCTTGTCGGGCCGTGGTGTCGGCATGGATGTGGTCAAGCGCAATATCGAAGCACTCAAGGGCGAAATCGATATTCAGTCCGAGCTTGGGCAAGGTACGGTGGTAAGGCTGCGTCTGCCGCTTACCCTGGCCATTATCGATGGTTTCCGCGTGGCGGTCGGCAAGTCGACCTTCGTCATTCCGCTGGACCTGGTGATCGAGTGCCTGGATTTGCCTGCCAGTGCCGATGGCCAGCGTCACTATGTCAATCTGCGTGGCGAAGTGCTGCCATTCTTGCGACTGCGCGAGCTGTTCGATATCGAGGGCAGCGCACCGAATCGCCAGGCGGTGGTGGTGGTGCAATACGGGATGAATCGTGCCGGTCTGGTGGTCGACCGGCTGGAAGGCGAGTTGCAGGCGGTGATAAAACCCCTGGGGCAGTTGTTCCGAGGGGTAAAGGGCCTGGGTGGATCGACCATCCTCGGTAGCGGTGCCGTCGCACTGATTCTCGATGTGCCGGACTTGATCCAGCGCGCCAGCACCACCGAGCGCAATCGCGTGCTGGCAGTACCGGTGTACGAGGCACGGCGACTTGGCGTGCGCGAAGGGAATGGATGATGCGCTGGTTCGCCCGTTTGCCGCTTGCATCGCGCATCATGCTGGTATTTGCTGTGCAAGCGGTACTGCTGCTCGTTGGCATGGCTGTTTCCGCCCGGCAGATGGCTCTGCTCGGCAATCAGGTCGCCTCCGAGCAGGAGCTGGCGCGTAGCGCCGGCTTGCAGTTGAACGAGGCGCATGTGCGTGCACTGCAGCATCGTCGTACCCTGGCCGAACTGGCTTTTGCCGGTGGCAGCAAAGATACCGGGCCGGCGGCTGCACGCCTCAAGGATATCCAGGCCGAGCTGGAGGGCGCGTTGCGCACCTATCGGCAGGCGCCGCCGCTCGAAGGTGAGGCAGAGCTGCGGCAGCGCCTTGATCGCGTGTATGCAAGCTATCTGAATCAGGCTTCCGCCCTGGTTGGCATGGTGCTGTCCGGTCAGCAAAGCGATGCGCAAGACAGCGTGTTGCATGCACCGGAATTTGCTGCCTTCGAGAAGGTGCTGGATGAAGCGGTTGCGTTCAATGACCGGGCGATGAGCAAGCGTGCCGGACAGGTCAGGATCGACCTGCAGCAGCTTGGCTGGCGCTTGATCGCCCTGGCGTTTGCCTCCGGCGTGATTGCCATGCTGGTTGGCTGGGTGGCGTCTCGCTACTTCGTCCGCTTGCTGGGCGGTGAGCCAGAGGCCGCGGTGGCGCTAGCGTCCAGAATGGCGGCTGGCGACTTGCGCAGCGCCGTGCCGCTCAAGCCCGGCGATACGCACAGCCTGAGCGCTGCACTGGTGGCGACCAGCCACAGCCTTAACCGCATCATTCGCGAGCTGTGCGAAGCCGCCGACATCAATTTGCGCGCTGCCATGCAGCTTGAGTCTTCAGCTGCCGCCTTGTCTCAGACATCCTGCGAGCAGGCTGCCGGACTGGAGCAGACCGGGGCGACCTTGGCCCATATCGGGGCAGTACTCAACCAGAGTGCCGCCCATGTTGCGCAGACCGACCAGATGGCCGGCCGTGCGGCCAGCATCGCCAGTGAGGGCGGCGCGGCCGTATCGGCCTCGGTGGTGGCAATGCGGCAAATCGCCAGCAAGATCGGGGTGATCGACGAGATTGCCTACCAGACCAATTTGCTGGCTCTCAATGCCGCCATCGAAGCGGCGCGTGCCGGTGCGCATGGCAAGGGCTTTGCCGTGGTGGCGGCCGAGGTACGCAAGCTGGCCGAGCGCAGCCAGGCGGCTGCGGCCGAAATCGGCGCGCTGGCAAGCCAGTCGGACGGTCTGGCGGCGCGGGCCGGGCAGCTGCTCGATGACGTGGTGCCGGAGATTCGTCGTACCGCTGATCTGGTCACCGAGATCAATGCCGCCGGCCGCGAGCAGATCGCCGCTATCGGGCAGGTGCAAGATGCCATTCAGTTCCTGCAGAAAAGCACTCAGGGCAATGCTTCTTCATCGGAAGAGCTGTCGGCCACCGCTGAGGAAATGCACAGCCAGGCCAAACGTCTGCGCGATCTGCTGGAAGGATTGAAGATCGATCAGGAGGAGGGCCGCGCTGGCCGGGATTGCCGCCAGCAAGTCGGCCAGCCAGGCAAAACCATGATGCCGGCTAGCCGGCCTGTTGCCGCCACGCCGGCCAAACGGCCGCAGGTGCCGAGGCCGGATACTGCTGCCACGCCTGCCAGCATCTCGGGTCTGGTGCATACGCCGGCAGTATTGCTGCATCCGGCTGGCGATGTTGATGAAACCAAGTTCATCCGGTTCTGACTGCCAGGAGGCGCCATGAGTCAGCTCATATCCCCGCATCGGCGCAGCAATATTGCTGTGGCCGAGCCTGTCGAACAGCCGCAATACCTGACGTTTCGCCTCGGCGGTGAGATGTTTGCCCTGGAAATCCGCCATATCAAGGAAATCATCGAATATGGTGGCCTGACCGAGGTTCCGCTGATGCCGCGCTTCCTGCGCGGGGTCATCAATCTGCGCGGGGCGGTGGTGCCGGTAATCGACCTGGCGGTGCGATTCGGGCGCAGCCCTACGCAGATCGGTCGGCGTAGCTGCATTGTCATTGTCGAAGTGGCTTATGGCGATGCCTGGCATGATCTTGGCGTGATCGTCGATGCGGTAGACGAGGTGCTGGAATTGCCAGCGCAAGATATCGAGCCGGCACCTGCGTTCGGCGCACGTCTGCGTGCTGAATTCATCCGCGGCATGGGCAAGCTTGGTGAGCGCTTCGTGATTGTCCTGGCCCTGGAGCATGCGCTGTCCATTGATGAGATGGCCGAGTTGGCCGGTGTTGGCGCTGGCGGGAATGACTAAAAAGCTGGCCCGGCCCGATGCACCGTCCAGCCTGATCGCTTTGGGGCCTCCGGCGCTCACTGATGCTGAATTTCATATGTACCAGGCGCTGGTGGAGCGCCTGACCGGCATACACCTGGCGCCGATCAAACGCGCGATGCTGTATGGACGGCTGTCGCGTCGGCTGCGCGAATGCGGATTGAACAACTTCAGCGAGTATTTCCGGCTGATCGACGATGGCGGAGACCCGGACGAGCGGCAGACTGCGGTTGACCTGATCACCACCAATGAAACCTATTTCTTTCGCGAGCCGAAGCATTTTGACGCGCTGCGCAATCAGTTGCTGCCTGGCTTGACGGGCCGTCCATTGCGGGTATGGAGTGCAGCGTGCGCCAGCGGTGAAGAGGTCTACAGCATTGCCATGACCCTGGCTGCCGAGCTTGGCGAGCAGGCTGCCTGGGAGGTGCTCGGCTCGGACATATCCGCCCGTATGCTGGCTAACGCTCGGCGCGGCCTGTATCCGGCAGACCGTGCCAAACATATCCCGCCCGACTATCTCAAGCGCTTTTGCCTGCGGGGTGTGGATGAGTACAGCGGCACCATCCTGGTTCAGCGCGCTTTGCGCAGCCGGGTGCAGCTTGGTCGCATCAACCTGATCATGCCTTTGCCGGAGCTGGGCCTGTTTGATCTGATCTTTCTGCGCAATGTCATCATCTATTTCGATGCCGAAGTGAAACGGCGGGTGGTACAGGCCATCGTCAGGAAGCTCAAGCCTGGTGGCTGGCTGATTGTCGGACACTCCGAATCACTGATCGGGGCGCCGGCCGAGGTCGAGCCGGTGCTACCCACCATCTACCGCAAGGTGATGCGATGAATTTCCAGATCGACATCTTCTTGCAGCCGGGCGATGTGTATATGGGGGATAAGGACACCCGCATACGTACACTGCTGGGTTCCTGTGTCGCCATTACCTGGTGGCATCCGCATCGGCAGATCGGTGCCATGTGTCATTACCTTCTGCCGCAGCGTCCGCGCAGCAAGCCGCGCAAGGGCGAGCCGCTCGATGGGCGCTATGCCGAAGAGGCGTTTGCCATGGTCATGCTCTATATTCAGCAAGCAGGGACTTTGCCAGCGGAATACCAGGTAAAGATGTTCGGTGGCGGCAATCTGCTTGCCGCAGCTGATCGGCCCTTGCCGGCGGTGGGAGAGCGCAATATTGAATTCGGGAAACAATGGCTGGCCGAGCATGGTTTCCGGTTATCGCGTGAGCATTTGGCCGGACAAGGGCATCGGCATATCGTGTTCGATCTGGCCAATGGCGATGTATGGGTCAGGTTCCAGCCGCAGGCGCTGTTAGTGGCGCCGGCAAATGGTCGCAAATAGGCACAATACCGGGTGATGTCCCGCGTAAATGGCAGATGTTGTACTTATGCTTTGATAACTGAACGTCGGCCATATAGCGGCAATGGCGGCGCCTTCCGGTCGATAGGAATCAGGTATTCGTGACCGGGAAAGATCAGCGGCAGCCTCAAACGGGCAGCGAGGGATAGATGACCATCAATGTACTGATCGTGGATGACTCGGCCGTGGTTCGACAGGTGATGAGCGACGAGCTGAGCCGCCATCCGGATATCAAGGTGATCGGTGCCGCTGCCGACCCGCTGTTTGCCCAAGACCGCATGAAGCTGCAGTGGCCCGATGTCATCGTGCTTGATATCGAGATGCCGCGCATGGACGGGCTGACCTTCCTGCGCCAGCTGATGGCAGAGCGCCCGACTCCGGTGGTGATCTGCTCCAGCCTTAGCGAGAAAGGCGCGTCCATTACCCTGGAAGCGCTGTCTTGCGGGGCGCTTGGCATCATCACCAAGCCATCGATCGGTGTGCGTGATTTCCTGCAGGACAGCTCGGCCGATCTGGTATCGGCCATTCAGGCCGCCTACGCCGCCAGTGGCCGTTTGCGCTTGCGGCGCCCGCCGGCCCCTGCTCCGGCCACTACGCCACCGCTGGCGCGGCCAGGCGGCAATTATGTGTCGGAAAAGATTCATACACCCAAGCTCAATGCCGATGCGATCCTGGAGGCGCCAACTGGCCCATCGGCGGTAGGCAGCACCGAGCGGGTGGTTGGCCTTGGTATCTCTACCGGCGGGGTACAGGCGCTGGAAGTATTGCTGCCGGCACTATCGGCCAATGCCCCTGCCATGGCCATCGTTCAGCATATGCCGGAGAAATTCACCGCGACCTTTGCGCAGCGCCTCAATGGCCTGTGTCGCATCGAGGTCAAGGAA
>NZ_JAYRLZ010000016.1:11941-30159 GCF_041904975.1 Chitinimonas sp.
GCGGCCTTGCCCTGATTGCACCGGGTGGCAAGCATCTATTGGTAAAGCGGGGCGCCGGTTTTTATTTTGTCGAGGTGGTCGATGGCCCACTGGTCAGCCGCCACCGCCCTTCGGTGGATGTGCTGTTCAGGTCCTTGGCCAAGTGTGCCGGTCGCAATGCGCTGGGCATCATCATGACCGGCATTGGCGACGATGGCGCACGTGGCATCAAGGAGATGAAGGACTGTGGTGCTGCAACAGTGGCCCAGGATGAAGACAGCTGCACGGTATTCGGCATGCCCAAGGAAGCGATCCGCCTTGGTGCCATCGACCGGGTTGCTGCTCTGGGCGAGATCCCCGGCCTGATCGAGCTGGGTTTGCGCTAACCCGGTGTGTGCATGGCTAGCCGGGGGAGCGGGCGGCAAGCTGTGGTCGAGGCGAAAGCGTCGCTGTGTTGGGAATCGGCAAGAAAACCCCGGGTCGCATGCTCTTTCCGCCCGGATGGGTATCGGGGTGCGGCAGCATTGGCATATAGTCTTCGCCTGAGAATATATTTTTGCAGTGGGGCAGGTATGGCGGCAATTGCAGATCTTTGCGTCATGGTGGTGGAAGACAGTGCGGTACAACGCCGGCACGCCCTTGATCTGCTGGGCAATATCGGGGTGCGTCAGCTGCTGGAGGCAGAAAATGGCCGTCATGCCTTGACCGTGCTGTCTGGTGCCGGCCGGCCGGATGTCATCGTCACTGATCTGGAAATGCCGGATATGGATGGCGTCGAGCTGATCCGGCACATAGCCGAAAAGCGCCTTGCGGCCGCCCTGGTAGTGGTTTCCAGCCGGGAAACGACCTTGCTGGCCACGGTGGAAACCATGGCGCAGGAGCATGGCTTGCTGGTGCTGGGCATCGTGCAAAAGCCCTTGTCCTACGACAATCTGGCACAGCTGTTGGGGCGCTTCAGGCACGAAGCAGTCAGTGAAGGTTTTCGCGGTGGCGATGACGCACCGAAATTCACCGCTAACGATATTCGCGAAGGCCTGGCTGGCAATCAGCTGGTGCTGCATTACCAGCCCAAGGTGACCACGCATTCCGGCGTGATGCGCGGAGTGGAAGCCTTGGTGCGTTGGCAACACCCGACACTGGGCCTGGTGCCGCCGGCGCAGTTTCTGCCGGTGGCCGAGGAATTCGGGGTAATGGATGAGTTGACCGACTGGGTGGTCGATGCGGCACTGAAGCAGCTGCGCGACTGGCATGCGCGCGGTCTCACCATTACCGTGGCGGTCAATCTGTCGGCCAAGTCGCTGGCCAATCAGGATCTGGCTGATCGCATTGCTGCGGCAACCAGTCGCATCGGCATCGAGCCCAAGTATCTGCTGCTGGAGATTACCGAAACGGCGGTGATGTCTGACTTGGCCTTGTCGCTCGGCACCCTGGCGCGTCTGCGACTCAAGGGCTTTGGCTTGTCGATCGATGATTTCGGCACCGGTTTTTCATCGATGCAGCAGCTGTCGCGCATTCCGTTTACCGAGCTGAAGATCGACCGCTCGCTGGTGCATGGCGCGTCAGAAAAGCCGCATCTGCATGTGCTGCTGCAAAGCACCATCGAGATGGGCAAAAAGTTGCACCTGACCACGGTGGCCGAGGGGGTTGAAAATGCATCGGACTGGCAGCTGGTGCGCTTGCTCGGCTGCGATGTCGGGCAGGGCTACTACGCATCGCGGCCCTTGCCGGGCGATCAGCTGGCTGCCTGGCTCAAGCAGGGTACCCAGCATTTGCGGCCGAGCCGGCCGGCTTGATTGCTTGCCGCGCCACGCTATTCAGCTTCATACAGCATCGGCACGCCAATGCCCGGATTTGCCGCCGCGTTTTTCGAGCAGGCGGATTCCATCCATCACCATACTGCGATCGACCGCCTTGAGCATGTCGTAGATGGTAAGCAGGCTGACCGACACGGCGGTCAGCGCTTCCATCTCGATGCCGGTGCGGCCGATGGTCTCGACGCTGGCGGTGCAGCTGACCGTGCTGTGTGCCGCATCCAGTGCGAACTCCACGCTGACGGCAGTCAATGGCAGCGGGTGGCATAGCGGTATCAGCTCACCGGTTCGTTTGGCGGCCATGATGCCGGCAAGGCGTGCCACGCCCAATACATCACCTTTTTTGGCGTCGCCCCGTTCAAGCAGGGCGAAGGTGGAGGCTTGCATGCGGATGCTGCCGGCTGCCACGGCCAGGCGATGGGTCTCCGGCTTGGCGCCGACATCGACCATATGCGCTTGCCCGGCTTCGTTGAAATGGCTTAATTCCTTAGTCATGCGGATTCTCGCTGCCCAGGGCGGCCAGGCTGTTGAAGTTGGCAAAGCCGGCTTGCGCCGGGAAGTGGACGGCAGCAGCGCCGATCTGGTCCAGCCAGGCGCTGACACGGCGGCGCCCGGCATCGAGAAATGCGCTTAAAGAAGCCAGCTGCGCGCGTTGCAACAGGCAACACACCGGTTGCTGACCGTCGGCGCTATGCGCGAGGCTGGCGGCGGCGCCAAGCACGACGGGCTGGAATAGCCACTCGGCCAGCTCTGTGGGCAGCTGTGGCATATCGCAGGGTATGCACAGCAGCCAATCAGCGTTGCAGGTCGCCAGGGCCGCTTCCATTCCGGCCAGCGGGCCATGAAAGCCACTGCGCAGGTCTGCGACTACGGTGCATCCGAATGCTGCATATCGATCCTGATGCCGGTTCGCGCTGATCAGGATGCGCGCAGGCGGCCGGGTTTGAGCGCGCAATCGCGCCAGCGCATGTTCGACCAATGGCAGGCCTTGCCACGACACCAGGCCCTTGTCGCGCCCGTCCATGCGCCGCCCTTGGCCGCCGGCGAGAATGACTGCCTCATAGCGAGGCAGCGCCTCAGTCATGGCCCTCATTGCCATAGCGACCCGCAACTACCTGATGCCAGCGCTCGGCGGCGCTGTGGTCACTGGCGCGTGCATCCACCCAGCGCGGGCCTTGTGGCGTCCATTCCTTTTTCCAGAACGGTGCGCGGGTTTTCAGATAGTCCATCACGAAGGCATTCGCTTCATAGGCGGCATGGCGATGGCTGCTGGCAGTCAGTACCAGCACGATCTGCTCGCCCGGATGCAGCTTGCCCACGCGGTGAATGATGCGCAGCCCGTTCAGCGGCCAGCGCACCATAGCCTCGGTGGCGATGGCATGCAGGGCTTTTTCAGTCATGCCGGGATAGTGTTCGAGCTCCAGCGCCACCACGTCGGCGGCAAGATTGAGATCGCGCACACGGCCGGCGAAGGCGACAACGGCGCCGATACCGGCGTCGCCAGCGCAGAGCGCCGCATATTCCTGGCCCAGGTCGAAGTCCTGCGTCTGCACCGCGATATTGATACGGCTATTGTCCATCATCCCCCCGTTACCGGCGGCAGGATGGCGACCTCGGCGCCGTCGCGCAGTGGCGCGCTCGGGTCGGCCAGTTCCTGGTCCAGCGCGACGCGAAACACCTTGCCCGGCGCCAGTTCGCTGGCCCAGACGCCGCCGCGGCTGCTCAGATGCGCAATCAGGTCGGCAACGCTGACTACCGGGTCGGGCAGGGTCAAGGTTTCGCCATCAAGGCCGAATTGCTCGCGCAAGCGGGCAAAATATCGCATTTGCACAATCATGTTTCGGCTCAGTCGCGGGTGACAGCGGTCAGGTTCATGGTCATCAGGGCGCCGGCTTTGGGCAGATCGGCCACTGCAATCACCGTGCGCGCCGGGCGGTGATCGCCCATTGCCTCGGCAAACGCCCGGTTCATCTCGGCAAAGTCGCCCACCTCTTTCAGGAACACATTTACATGCAGCACATGCGCCAGGTCGGAGCCGACTGACTCCAGCATGGTGACGAAATTGCGCATGATCTGCCGAGCTTGGCTGTAGGCATCCGGCCCCGCCATCTCGCCAGTGGCCGGGTCCACCCCCGGCGTGCCGGAAATGCTGATGAACTGGCCGGTCTTGCTGATATGGCTGTACGGGCCGATCGGCGTTGGCGTGCCGGCAGGGGTGTAGGTTTCGACGATAGGCATATCAGGCTGTCAGTTGGTTGAGTGGGATGAAGCGCACCAGATCGCCTGCGGCGACGGTGTGACCGGCTGGAATATCGACCAGGCCATCGGCCCACACTAGGCCGGTCATGGCGGCCGAGCCCTGGCTGGCATGCACCATGGCGTGTGCGCGGCCTTGCTGATCGTATTCGAGCCGGGCGCGCAGGAATTCGCGACGGCTATCGGCCTTGCTGCGGGTAAAGCCCGCCGGGACCATCAAGGCATCCACCGCGGCGGCCTGCATGCCCATGCGGCGCAGCAGGAAGGGCCGCGCCAGCAGGCAGAAGGTGACAAAGGCGCTGACCGGATTGCCGGGCAGGCCGATAAAGTCGGCATCGAGCACGCGGCCAAAAGCCAGAGGCTTGCCCGGCTTCATGGCGATGCGCCACAGCTCCAGCGAACCGAGGGTGTTGACGGCCGCCTTTACATGGTCTTCCTCGCCGACCGATACGCCGCCGGCGCTGATCACCACATGGTTTTCTTCGGCTGCCTGCCTGAGTGCGGCAATGGTGGCATCGCGCCGGTCGGGCACATTGCCATAATCCTTTACCAGGCAACCCAGACGACGCAGCAGGCTGACGATGGCATAGCGATTGGAATCGTAGATGGCGCCGGGCGCTAGCGGTGTACCCGGCGCAGTAAGTTCGTCGCCGGTAAACAGCACGCCAACCTTGAGATGGGCGCGTACCTGCAGGCAGGCATGTCCAACCGAGGCGGCCAGCGCCAGCGATTGCGGGTCGAGGCGGTAGCCGGCGTCGAGGATGATGCTGCCTGCTGCGATATCCTCGCCCCGGCGGCGGATGTGCTGGCCGGCAACGACTGTGCCTGTCAGACCGACGCCGCCTTCATCGACCACGGTGTCCTCTTGCGGCACCACCGCATTGGCGCCAGCAGGCAGCGGCGCGCCGGTAAAGATGCGCGCCGCGGTATTGGCAGCCAGAGGCTGACCCGAACCACCTGCAGCAATACGCTGGGTGACGCCAAAGCGCTGTGGCAGCTGGTTGAAGTCGGCAATATGCAGCGCATAGCCATCCATGGCGCTGTTATCAAAGCCAGGCACATCAATCGGGGCGGGCAGCGGCTTGGCAAGAATGCGTCGGTCGGCTTCCAGTAAGGGAAGGTTTTCGATATCGGGCAGGGGCTGCGCTGCCGCCAGCAGGCGGGCGAGGGCGTCGTCGAAAGGCAGAAGACTCATGATGGTGGGTGGGGCGGTAGCAGAAACGCGAGTCTGCCAGAGTTGGGGCGAACTGACCAATGACTTTATTCGGCTTACCGGGCTGGCGGTACGGTGCTCAACCGCCGGTTGCCGACATAAAGCGGATGATCTTGGCCGGCTGCTCGCGAAATTCATGGCGCTCCGGCTTGAGCTCGATCGCTTCGCGGATGGCGGCTTCGAGGCTTGCATCGTCAATGCCGGCGCGTAGCAGCGGTCGTAGTTCGAATTTCTCGTTTTGGCCGAGGCACATATACAAGGTGCCATCGACGCTGAGCCTGACCCGGTTGCAGCTGGCACAGAAATGCTGCGAGATCGGCGTGATTACCCCCAGGGTAAAGCGACTATTGGGGCTGCGCCAGTAGCGCGCCGGGCCGCCACCGATTTCCTGGGCGCCCGGTTGCAAACCGTGACGCCGCGCCAGGGCGGCCACAATGGGTTGCACATCGGCAAACTGGGCGCTGCGCCCGGTATCGCCCACCGGCATCAGTTCGATCAGGCGCAACACGAAATCACGCTGGCGGCAGTAATCGATCATGGCATCGATTTCGTCGGCATTGACGCCGTTTTGCACCACCATATTGATTTTTACCGGCGCAAAACCCGCTTCGCGTGCAGCTTCCAGGCCATCGAGCACGCTGGCCAGCACGTCGCGGCCGGCGATGGCAGCAACGCGCGCCGCATCGAGCGAATCAAGGCTGACATTGAGGCGCCGCACGCCGGCTGCTTTCAGCGCCTGCGCCTGCTGGCGCAGCTGGGTGGCATTGGTGGACAGCGAAATATCCTCAAGCCCAGGCAGGGCCGACAGGCGCGTGGCCAGCTCGGGCAGATTGCGCCGTAGCAGCGGCTCGCCGCCAGTCAGGCGCAGACGGCGCGTGCCGAGCCGGGCAAAGGCGGCCACCACCCGCTCGATCTCGTCAAAACTCAACCAGTTGGCCGGCACCTCATAGCCATTGAAGCCCTTGGGCAGGCAGTAATTGCAGCGCAGATCGCAACGATCAGTGACCGACAGGCGCAGGTAGTCGATCGAGCGACCGAAGCGGTCGATCAGCGCGGGCTGCGGGCCGGTGTTGCTGGCGGGGCTGCTGAGGGTAGGCATGCGTGTTGGTCGCGGACGAAACGGATCGATGACGGCAAGGACGGAACTGCGGTGATGATACGTCGCGCCGCCGTCGCCGGCGATAGGGCTGCGGCGCTTTAATGCAATGGTTTCTGGCAATAGTCTATTGCGTCTGGCAAGCGCGGCTGGTTTACCGCAAGGGCCGGAACGACGACAATTGCCTGCTTTGCCCTACCCATCGCGGGCCATGGCCGACTCCATGACCTTGCTGGTGCATCCCGCAACCCATAAACAATAGCTTGATATCGAATTGGACACATGACATGGCAGTGCAAATCATTCCCACCTCTCCATTCAGCGGTCAAAAGCCGGGCACCTCGGGCTTGCGCAAGAAAGTAGCGGTGTTTCAGCAGCCGCATTATCTGGAAAACTTTATCGAAGCGATTTTCCGCGCGGTACCGGCACTACAGGGCGGCACCTTGGTGCTGGGCGGCGACGGACGTTTTCACAATGACGCGGCGGTGCAGACCATCGTCCGCATGGCAGCCGCCCACGGTGTGGCGCGCCTGTTGATCGGTCGCCATGGCCTGTTGTCGACGCCGGCGGTATCGCATCTGATTCGCCGCCATGGCGCAGACGGCGGCATCGTGCTGTCGGCCTCGCACAATCCGGGCGGGCCCGATGGCGATTTCGGAGTGAAATTCAATGCGGCCAACGGTGGCCCGGCGCCGGAAGCGCTGACCGAGGCGATGTACGCAATCAGCCAGACGCTGGAGCACTATCGCAGCAGTGACGCGGCCGCCATCGATCTGGCCAGCGTCGGCCTACAGCACTGCGAAGCCATGCAAGTCGAGGTGATCGACCCGGTAGCTGACTATGCGGCGCTGATGCAGACCCTGGTCGATTTCGATGCCATCCGCGCCTGGCTGGCCGGCGGCAAGCGCGTGCGCTTTGATGCCATGCATGCAGTGGGCGGCCCTTACGCCGTGCATATTTTCGAAGACCTGCTCGGCGCGCCGCTCGGTAGCGTGCGCAATGCCGCACCGCAGCCTGATTTTGCCGGTGGCCACCCCGACCCCAATCCGCTGTATGCCGCCGATCTGGTGGCAGCCATGCAGGGGCCGCAGGCGCCCGACTTTGCCGCCGCCTTCGATGGCGATGCCGACCGCAATATGATCGTCGGCCGCGATATGGTGGTGTCGCCGTCGGACAGCCTGGCGGTGCTGGCGGCCAATGCCCGCTTGCTGCCGCAATTTGCCGCCGGCCTGCCGGGTGTTGCGCGCTCCATGCCGACCTCGCGGGCGGTGGATGTGGTGGCGGACAAGCTCGGTTTCGATTGTTTCGAGACGCCAACCGGCTGGAAATTCTTCGGCAATCTGCTCGATGCCGGCCGTATCGCCCTGTGTGGCGAAGAAAGCTATGGCACCGGCGCCAGCCATGTCCGCGAAAAGGACGGCATCTGGGCGGCGCTGTGCTGGTTGAATCTGCTGGCGGTGCGCCAGCAATCAGTTGCCGAGATCATGGAGATGCACTGGGCGCAATTTGGTCGCCACTACTACTCGCGCCACGACTATGAGGGCCTGAGCAGTGAAACCGGGGCGGCGGTGATGGCGGGATTGCGATCGCGACTGGCTGGCTTGCCGGGCACTGTGGTGTCGGGCCTGTTGGTGAATGCGGCCGATGACTTTGCCTACACCGATCCGGTCGATGGCTCGGTCAGCAGCATGCAAGGCGTGCGGGTTGAGTTCGATGGCGGCGCCCGTGCGGTATTCCGCCTGTCCGGCACCGGCACCGAGGGTGCGACCTTGCGGGTGTATCTGGAACGCTATGTCGCCGGGCCCGATGGGCTGGCGCAGGAAACCCAGGCGGCCTTGGCCGAGGTGATCGCCGCCGCACGCGAGCTGGCAGCCATCGAGGCGCTGGCTGGGCGTACGCAGGCGGATGTCATTACATGAGCGAAATTCTGATAAGAGCGGCACGTCCCGAGGATGCAGAGCACATCGGGCGGATCCGGGTGGCCGCCTGGCAGGCGGCCTATCGCGGCGTGATGCCCGATACCTATCTCGATGGCCTGGACCCCACCGCGAATCTCGACGGTCTGCGCCTGCGGCTGGCTGCGCCCGATGCGGCCTTCCGGGTACTGATGGGCGAGTGCGATGGTGTGCCGCAGGGCTTTTTGATCAGCGGCACGCCGCGTTTTGTTTGTGACGCTGGGTCTGTTGAGCTGTATGCACTGAATCTGGCACCTGCGGCATGGGGCAGGGGCCTGGCGCAGGCGATGATCGCCGAGTCGCTAGAGCAGGCACGGCGCGATGGCGCACAGCGCATGGGCCTGTGGTGCATCGCCTCGAACCAGCGCGCCTTGCGCTGCTATGATCGCGCCGGCTTTGCTCTGGGCGGGCAGCGGCGCACTAGCGATGATCTGACCGGCTTGCCGATTACCGAGGTGGATTGCTGGCACGATCTGGCCGAGGTTTGATCGACGCGGCGGGTGCTTGGGCCCTGCGCGAGCTGATAGCGACTGGCATTCCTGCCTATAACACCATCCATACGCGTCCGTAGTGAGAAGCTGCTTCTGGTTGTCGTGGGACATTGGACTTCAGTATGCACCCCATCCCCCGCCCGACTTCCCCCTTGAAGCGTGAGGACTAGCTGAGCTTGTTGGCGCGCCTTGCTTTGAACCGGCGCCAACAGGGGCGTGATGGATGGAGAGCGGCATGGATGATCTGATCATTGCGCGCCAGCTGCCCAGGCGCAGTCTGGCGCTGGTGCTGGCCGGCGGGCGTGGATCACGCTTGAAAGCCTTGACTGACCGCCGCGCCAAGCCGGCCGTCTATTTTGGCGGCAAGTTCCGCATTGTCGATTTTGCCCTGTCCAACTGCCTCAATTCCGGTATTCGCCGCATCGGCGTCGTCACCCAGTACAAATCGCATTCGCTGCTGCGCCATTTGCAGCGCGGCTGGGCGATGTTTCGCTCGGAGATGGGCGAATTCATCGACCTGTTGCCAGCCCAGCAGAGGGTGGACGAAGAAAGCTGGTATCGCGGCACCGCCGATGCGGTGTTCCAGAATCTGGACATCATCCGTGGCTACAGGCCGGAATACATCGTGATCCTGGCGGGCGACCATATCTACAAGATGGATTACGCGCGCATGCTGCTTGACCATGTGCGCCAGCGGGAACGGCTGGGCATCAGCGGCGGGGTGACGGTGGCCTGTATCGAAGTGCCGCTGGGCGAGGCGTCGGCGTTCGGGGTAATGGCGGTGGATGAGCAGCGCAAGGTGATCGACTTTATCGAAAAGCCGGCCCGGCCCCCGGCCATTCCCGACCAACCCGACCGGGCGCTGGCCAGCATGGGCATTTATGTATTCGACGCCGACTATCTGTACCGCCTGCTGGCCGAAGATATGTCGGACCCCGATTCGGCGCGCGATTTCGGCCATGACCTGATACCCAAGGCGGTGCGCGAGGGCCGGGCCATGGCGCATCCATTCTCGCTGTCTTGCGTTGCCAGTGTGGCCGATGCGCGGCCCTACTGGCGTGATGTCGGCACCATCGACGCCTATTGGGCGGCCAATCTTGATCTGGCCAGCATCACACCCGAACTCGATCTATACGACCGCAACTGGCCGATCTGGACCTACCAGCCGCAGCTGCCACCGGCCAAATTCGTGCAGGACGCAATGGGCGAGCACCGGGTGTTCAATACCCTGATCTCGGGCGGCTGCATCGTGTCGGTGGCGCAGGTGAGCAATTCGGTGCTGTTCAACAATGTACGGGTGATGCCGCACTGCGTGATCGATCAGGCGGTATTGCTGCCCGATGTGGAAGTGGGGCAGGGCGCGCGCCTACGTCGGGCAGTAGTGGATCGCGGCTGCAAAATACCCGCCGGCCTGGTGATAGGCGAAGATGCCGAGGCCGATGCGGCGCGCCATTTTAGAAGCGAAGGCGGCATTGTGCTGCTGACCCGCGATAGCCTGGCTGGGGTGGAAGGATGACGGCGCTGCGCGTGCTGCATGTCGGGGCGGAATGTCAGCCCTGGCTGAAAACCGGGGGCCTCGCCGATGTGCTGGGCGCCTTGCCGGCCGCCCAGCGCGCGATCGGGGTGGATGCCCGCTTGCTGCTGCCGGGCTTTCCGGCAATTTGCCGCCACTTGCTTAGCCCTGCCGTAGTGTGTCGCCTGCCGGCCGAGTTCGGCGTTTCTGGGGCGATGTTGGTGCAAAGCCAGTTACCGAACGGCACGCCAGTCTATGTGATCGACGCGCCGGCCTTGTTCGATCGACCCGGCAACCCGTATGCCGATGCCAACCACCATCCCTATGCCGACAACCATCTGCGTTTTGCCCTGCTTGGCCGGGTAGCTGCGGAACTCGCCTGTGGCCTGTCGCCTGACTGGCGGCCCGATCTGCTGCATGGCCATGACTGGCATTCGGGGCTGGCGCCGGTGTATCTGCGCTATCGGTCAGACGCAGGCAGGCGGCCACCTTGCGTGTTTACCGTTCACAATCTGGCCTACCAGGGGCTGTTTTCGGCCGCAGCCTTTGCCGAGCTGGATCTGCCGCCTCACTGCTTTGATATCAATGGTGTCGAGTTCCATGGGCAGATGTCCTTCATCAAAGCCGGGCTGTTCTATAGCGAGCGGCTGCTTACCGTCAGCCCCAGCTATGCAGTGGAAATCCAGTCGCCCGAGCATGGCTGCGGGCTCGATGGCCTGTTGGCAGGGCGGCGTGCGGTGCTTGGCGGCATTCTCAATGGGGTGGACGAGGCGCAATGGGATCCGGCGCACGATGCGCTGATCGCCGCGCCGTTTGCTGCCGATCGCCCGGCCGGGAAAGCCCGGTGCAAATTGGCGCTGCAGGCGGAGCTGGGGCTGGCGCAAACCGCAGCGCCCTTGCTGTTTGGCGTGGTCAGCCGCCTGACCGAACAAAAGGGGCTGAATCTGGTGTTGGCCGGCGCCGAAGCACTGCTGGAAGCGGGCGGGCAGCTGGCGGTACTGGGCAATGGCGATGTGGCACTGGAGGCCGGCTTCAGCGCGCTGGCCAGGCGTCATCCGGGCTCGGTTGCGGTGGTGCTGGGCTTTGATGAAGCCTTGTCCCACCGCCTGTTTGCCGGCATGGATGTGGCGCTGGTGCCGTCGCGCTTCGAGCCCTGCGGTCTCACCCAGCTCTATGCGATGCGCTATGGCGCGCTACCGCTGGTGCGCCGCACCGGTGGCCTGGCTGATACGGTGTGCGATGCCAATCTGGAGAATCTGGCCGATGGCAGTGCCTGCGGCTTTGTGTTCGAGCGCTTTGCCCAGACCGATTTCGATGCGGCGGTACGCCGCGCCTTTGCCCTGCGGGCGCGGCAAGACGGTTGGCAGGCGGCACAGCAGCGAGCCATGCGACTGCGCTTTGGCTGGCAAGGGCCGGCGGCCCAGTATGTGCAGCTGTATCAACAGCTGGCAGGGCAATAGTGTGATAGCGCGCCGCACTGCCGTGTGAATGTGTGCGGCCGGTAATTCATGCGGCTGTTTTGTCCGGCCGGCATGCACGGGTGCTATCGCACCGCCGGGGCGGGGGGGTAGACTGAGCCATGGGCGGCGGAAGTGGCGCCAGCGGGGTGGTCAGCGCTGTTGTCGGAGGTGGTCTCCATGCATGTTTTGTCGGTGAGATGGGCGCAGTGTCTGCTTGGCGGCGCGCTGCTATTGGCCATGCCGACAGCACGCGCTGCCTGCGAGCGTAGCTATCGCATACCGATGTGGAATCTTGGTTACGCAAGTTTCCTTGAGGCCGACGGCTCGCCACGCGGCTTTATCGGTGATTTGTATAGCGAGCTGGCGCGGCGATCGGGCTGTGTATTGCAGTTTGAAGCGATACCGATGGCACGTATCAATGCGATGGTACAGACGCACCAGATCGCGTTTCGCGGCCCGGCTGGCGTGGTGCGGCCCGAGGAAGACCCCCAGACCGTGTTCATACCGATGATGCGTGACTGTATCGAGCTGCTGGTACGCAAGTCTTTGCCAGCCCGGTTCAGCCTCGACGAACCACCGCCCGCAGCAATGGTATTCGGCCGTCTGAACGGGGCCGGCTATGGCAAATGGGTAGAACGCTATCTTGAGCAGCTGCCAAAGCCCCAGGTGCAGCTAGTGAATACCGTCGACAGCCTGTACCGCATGCTGGAAGCCGGGCGCATTCATGCCACCTTTGCCAATGCCTATGTGTATCGCTGGCAACTCAAGCATTTGCAGCTGGAAGACAGCTTCGATGTCCTGCCGGTGCCGCATGCCGGCTACACGGCCATCGGCATCAAGATTGATCCGAAAGCCATGACTGCTGCCGATTTTTCCCTGCTGGCGCGCCAACTCGAGGCGATTCGCGATGATGGTAGCTTCGCCCGGATGATTGCTCGCCACCTTGGTGAAGCACAGGCGGCAGAGTACACCGCCCACCAGGCCGGTTTGCCGCGCCAAACCGGGCGCTAGTCGCCATCTTGATGGCCTGCTGCGCAGCCGGCAGGCTCGCCTGCCGCAATGCCGGGTTTCGCGGCCGGCAATAACCAAGTAAAATACTCAACTTTCCCCGCCTCGCTTCCCTTGACCATGCTCGCGCGCCTACGTGAAAACATTGCCGTCGTGTTCGATCGCGACCCTGCTGCCCGCTCGACCTGGGAAGTGATTACCTGTTACCCCGGCTTGCATGCGCTGACCTTCCACCAGTTGGCCCATGCGCTGTGGGGCATGCAGCTGAAATGGCTGGCGCGCTGGGTGTCGCATTGGTCGCGCTGGCTCACCGGTATCGAAATCCACCCCGGCGCCACCGTCGGGCGGCGCGTATTCATCGACCACGGTATGGGCATCGTCATCGGCGAGACAGCGGTGATCGGCGATGACTGCACGCTCTACCATGGCGTGACCCTGGGCGGCACCAGCTGGAACAAGGGCAAGCGCCATCCAACCCTTGAGGCAGGGGTGATCATTGGCGCCGGCGCCAAGATACTCGGGCCGATCACCCTGCATGCCGGTGCCAAGGTCGGCAGCAATGCGGTGGTGGTCAAGGACGTGCCGCCCGGCGCCACCGCAGTCGGCATTCCGGCCCGCATTGTTGCCGACAATGTGGCGCAGGCACGTGAGGCCAAGGCGGAGACCATGGGTTTCTCAGCCTATGCCATCTCGGCCAATATGAACGACCCGATGGTGCAGGCCATCCACGGCCTGGTAGACCATAGCGCCAATATCGACAGCCGCATCGAGCTGATCCTCAAGCGCCTCGAGAAGCTCGGCGTCGACTGCTCCGACGAGCGGGCAACTGCCGATAAATTCGACCCGAACTTCCTGAACAAGATAGTTGACTAAAAAACTCGGTTAAAATGTTGACTGAATTAGTCGGGTATTTTATGCTTCGCCCCGCCTGTGCTTGCTTGAAAGTCCGCCATGCGTCTGACCACCAAAGGCCGTTTTGCCGTAACCGCGATGCTCGACCTCGCCCTGCGTGAGTCCAAGGGCCCGGTGACGCTGGCCGGCATATCCGAGCGCCAGCAGATTTCCCTTTCCTACCTTGAACAGCTATTCGGCAAACTGCGCCGCAACGGTCTGGTGGAGAGCGTACGCGGCCCCGGCGGCGGCTACTGCCTGGCCATGGCGGTCGAGGCAATCAGCGTGGCCGACATCATCACGGCGGTGGACGAGCCGCTGGATGCAACGCAGTGCGGCGGCAAGGAAAACTGCCTCGAAGACAACAAGCGCTGCATGACCCATGACTTGTGGTCCGACCTCAATCGCACCATTTACGAATACCTGGCCTCGGTCACGCTGGCTGCCCTGATCAGCAAGCAAAAAGCCAAGTGTTCGGCTCAGCCAGCCAGCAGCAGCGAGTGCGTGCTGCATGACAAACGCAAGGCTGCACCACTTGAAGTGCAGGTGTAATCCGTACCGGAGTCTTTTCGCATGAAACTGCCCATCTATCTCGACTACTCGGCCACTACCCCGGTTGATCCGCGGGTTGCCGCCAAGATGATTCCCTGGCTGACCGAGCATTTCGGCAATCCCGCCAGCCGCTCGCACAGCTATGGCTGGGAGGCGGAAGAGGCGGTCGAGCAGGCGCGTGAAGAGGTCGCGAAGCTGGTCAATTGCGACGCCAAGGAAATCGTCTGGACCTCCGGCGCCACCGAATCGAACAACCTGGCCATCAAGGGCGCCGCCCACTTTTACCAGGACAAGGGCAAGCACCTGATCACCATGAAGACCGAGCACAAGGCGGTGCTCGATACCATGCGCGAGCTGGAACGTGAAGGCTTTGAAGTCACTTACCTGAGCCCGCTGGAAAACGGCCTGGTCGATCTGGATGTGCTGAAGGCCACGCTGCGCCCTGACACCATCCTGGTATCCATCATGGCGGTCAACAACGAAATCGGCGTGATCCAGCCGATGGCGCAAATCGGCGAGCTGTGCCGCGAGCGCGGCATCCTGTTCCATGTCGATGCGGCACAAGCCACCGGCAAGATCGCCATCGACCTCGCCAGCCTCAAGGTCGATCTGATGAGTTTTTCGGCCCACAAAACCTATGGCCCCAAGGGCATCGGCGCCCTGTATGTGCGCCGCAAGCCACGGGTGCGGCTGGAAGCGCAGATGCACGGCGGCGGTCACGAGCGCGGCATGCGCTCCGGTACCCTGGCTACCCACCAGATCATCGGCATGGGCGAAGCCTTCCGCCTGGCCCGCGAAGATATGGCCACGGAACTCGAGCGTATCCGCATGTTGCGCGATCGCCTGTGGAACGGTGTGTCCGGTATGGAAGAGGTCTATCTGAACGGCGATATGGATCAGCGGGTGCCGCACAACCTCAATATCAGCTTCAACTATGTCGAGGGCGAGTCGCTGATCATGGCGCTGAAGGATCTGGCGGTGTCGTCCGGCTCCGCCTGCACCTCGGCATCCTTGGAGCCCAGCTATGTGCTGCGGGCACTGGGCCGCAATGACGAATTGGCCCACAGCTCGATCCGCTTCACCATCGGCCGCTTTACCACGGTGGAAGATATCGACTACGCCATCAAGCTGATCCACGACAAGATCGGCAAGCTGCGCGAGCTGTCGCCCCTGTGGGATATGTACAAGGAAGGCATCGACCTCAATACCGTGCAGTGGGCAGCGCATTAATTCGTGAAATGTGAAATGTGAAATGTGAGCGGTGCGTTTCCCCACGCTTCACTTTTCACTGCCGCGCAGCTGCGTCACGTTTCACCTGATCAGGAGCAAAAAAATGGCATACAGCGACAAGGTCATCGACCACTACGAAAATCCGCGCAATGTTGGCGCCTTCGACAAGGGCGACGACACGGTCGGCACCGGCATGGTGGGTGCGCCGGCCTGCGGCGATGTGATGAAATTGCAGATCAAGGTTGGTGCCGACGGCACTATTGAAGACGCCAAGTTCAAGACCTATGGCTGCGGCTCGGCCATTGCATCGAGTTCCCTGGTCACCGAATGGGTAAAGGGCAAGACCCTCGATGAAGCACTCAATATCAAGAACACCCAGATTGCTGAAGAGCTGGCGCTGCCGCCGGTGAAGATCCACTGCTCGATCCTGGCCGAAGACGCCATCAAGGCAGCAGTGGCCGATTACAAGGCCAAGCACGAGGGTTAATCATGGCACTCACCCTGTCTGAAAAAGCCGCCAGCCACGTCAGCAACTATCTGGCCAAACGCGGCAAAGGCGTCGGCGTGCGGCTGGCGGTGAAAACATCGGGCTGCTCCGGCATGGCTTACAAGCTGGAATTTGTCGACGAGCCGACGGCTGAAGATCTGGCCTTTGAAAGCCATGGCGTGAAGATTTTCACCGATGCCAAGAGCCTGCCCTATATCGATGGCACCGAGCTCGATTTCGTCAAGCAGGGCTTGAACGAGGGTTTTCAGTTCAACAACCCGAATGTCAAGGACGAGTGCGGCTGCGGCGAAAGCTTCAATGTGTGATGCTTGGTGCGGCTTGAAATAAACGAGGGCGCCGCATTGCGGCGCTGCGCTTTTCTGCATCGCATCTTTTGCATTTCATTTTCATCGGGTCACCATGGCGTTCGATTTTTCCCGCGATCACTTCCAGCAATTCGGCCTGCCGCGCGCGTTCCGCATCGATGTGGCGGCACTGGAAGCGGCTTATCGCAGCTTGCAGTCGCAATACCATCCGGATCGCGCTGCGGCTTTGCCGGATGCGGAAAAGCGCCTGTCGCTGCAGGCGGCCACCCAGGTGAATGAAGCGTTCCAGACACTGAAGTCGCCTTTGGCGCGCGGCCGCTATCTGCTGGCGCTGGCCGGTGTCGACACCCAGGAAGAAACCAATACCGCCATGCCGGTGGACTTCCTGATGCAGCAGATGCAGTGGCGCGAAGCCATCGACGACGCCCGCCAGCAAGCCGGCATCGTGGCGCTGGAAGCTTTGGAGCGCGAATTGCGCTGCGAATCACAGGCCCTGGAAGCGGACTTGGCGCAGGCGCTCGATACGCTGCACGATCATGCTGCAGCTGCCCTGTTGGTGCGCAAGCTCAAATTCATGAGCAGCTTGCTGCGCGAAGTAGGCGTGGCGATTGAAACCTTGCTCGATTAAACCGGAACGGAATCTCCCATGGATACCAGCAAGCACGATTTTTCTGCCCTGTTCAGCCAGCTGGGCCTGGCTGCCGATGCGGCCAGCATCCGCGCCTTTATCGCCAGCCATCGGCTAGCCAAGGGCACCGCCATCACCGATGCTGCCTTCTGGACCCCGGCCCAGGCAGCATTTTTGCTGGAGGGGCAAGATAGCGATGACGATTGGACTGAGGTGATTGATGCCTTGGCTGTGCAACTGACCGACTGATTGATTTCGCCCGTGCTGCATAGCCGGGTGCATTCGTAACAATGGCAGCCTCACTGCTGCACCGGGATCGCCGACTTGCCGGCGACCGGGCCTGAGAAGCAAACCCTATGGCCTTATTCCAGATCGCCGAACCCGGCCAAGCCGCCGAGCCGCACCAGCACCGCCTGGCAGTGGGTATTGACCTGGGCACCACCAATTCCCTGGTTGCAACGGTGCGCAGCGGGTCGGCCACGGTGCTGCCGGACGAGCGCGGCCGCAATCTGCTGCCCTCGGTGGTGCACTATGCCGAAGACGGCAGCGTGACCGTTGGCCATCGCGCCCAGGCGCAGCAGACCAGCGATCCGCGCAATACCGTGGTGTCGGTCAAGCGCTTTATGGGGCGCGGGGTGAAGGATCTGCCCGATTCGGCTGCCACGCCTTACCGCTTTGTCGATGCCCCCGGCATGTTGAAGATACGCACCGTGGTGGGCGACAAGAGCCCGGTTGAGGTATCGGCGGATATTCTGCGCACGCTGAAGGCCCGTGCCGAAGCGAGCCTTGGTGGCGAGCTGCTGGGTGCGGTGATCACCGTGCCGGCCTATTTCGACGATGCACAGCGCCAGGCGACTAAGGATGCAGCGCGGCTGGCCGGCCTGAATGTCTTGCGCCTATTGAACGAGCCGACCGCAGCGGCGGTGGCCTATGGCCTCGACAATGCCGCCGAGGGCACCTATGTGGTGTACGACCTGGGCGGTGGGACGTTTGATGTGTCCATCCTCAAGCTCAGCCGTGGCGTATTCGAGGTGCTGGCCACCTCGGGCGACTCGGCCCTGGGCGGCGATGACTTCGATCACCGCATCTACTGCTGGATTTGCGAGCAGGCAGGCCTGTCGATGGTGGATGACCAGGATATGCGCCTGTTGCTGACCCGCGCACGCGAAGCGAAGGAAATCCTGTCCGAGCGCGACAGCACCCATATCACCGCGCGACTGGCGTCCGGCACCGTGATCGACGTTACCCTCGATGTGGAAACTTTCGAGGCGATTACCCGCACCCTGGTGCACAAGACCATCAGCCCGGTGCGCAAGGCTTTG
>NZ_JAYRLZ010000295.1:0-4917 GCF_041904975.1 Chitinimonas sp.
GGCCGACTGGCTGGCCAGCCGCTTCGCCTCCCCGTTTCATTGCAGCATGGGCGAATTCTTGCTGGCGCGCGCGGTCTGGCACGATTTGCCCGGCTTTGATGTGGCTGCGCTGAATCGCCACTTCGCCAGCCATGGCCTGCCGCAGGCCAAGCTCGATGACTACGCGGCACGCGGCAATACCTATCACTGGGGGGTGAAAAGCCTGCCCGGGCAGTTCCACCGCATCATGGCCGGCGATACGCTGACCATGGCCGGCACCGACTGGCTGGCCATACCCGGCCATGGGCATTCACCCGAACATATGGCGTTCTACAGCGCAGAAAAGCGCTTGCTGATTGCCGGCGATATGCTGCTTCCCAAAATATCCACCAATGTCGGCGCCTGGGGGGCCGACCCCGATGCCGATGCGGTGGCGCAATTTCTCGCTTCGCTCGACCGATTCCTGGCGCTGCCTGATGACACCGTGGTGCTGCCTTCGCATGGCAAGCCCTTTGTCGGCATTGCGGCGCGGGTGGAGGCATTGAAAACCCACCATGCCGAACGGCTTGAGGCCATGTATCTGGCGCTGGCGGAACCGAGTACAGCCTATCAGCTGCTGCCCACCCTGTTCGGCCGTATGTTCGATCTGTACCAGACTCTGTTTGCCATGGCCGAATGCATCGCCCATCTGAATCATCTGCAGGCCCAGAACCGCATCGTCCGTTTTGTCGATGATGAGGGCTGCTGGTGCTACCGGCAGGCCTGATGTCTCCTGCGTTCATTGCAATACATCCTTTGCTTTCAAGTTTGCTGAGCCCATGTCCCGACTCTATTTCAAACTGATACTCACCATGGCGATCTGGGGTGGCACCTTTATCGTCGGCCGGGTGCTGGCCCAGGCCATGCCGCCCTTATCGATTGCTTTCTGGCGTTTTGTGGTGGCCAGCGTCTGCCTGTTGGGCTTGCTGGTGCATAGCAGTGCGCTGGCACTGCCAACGCGCCAGCAGCTGGGCTGGGCGGCGGCGCTCGGCGCTACCGGGGTGTTTTCCTACAATGTGTTTTTCTTCTCCGGCCTGTCCTTGATCCCGGCCAGCCGCGCCGCGCTGTTGGTGGCACTCAATCCCATCATGGTGGCGCTGTTCAGTGCCGTGCTATTGCGCCAGTCGCTCGGCGCGCGGCGCTGGGTCGGTGTGCTGGTTTCGCTATTCGGCGCCATCACCCTGATTTCGCATGGAGACTATCTTGCAGTGCTGCGCCAGGGCATAGGCCATGGCGAGTTGCTGATCCTCGGCTGTTGCGTGTCCTGGGTGGCCTACACCCTGATCGGCCGGCAGGCAATGAAGGTACTGAGCAGCCTGCAAGCGACCTTCTGGGCGGCCCTGATCGGCTGCATCGGCCTGGGCATCACCGCTGCCTGGCGTGGCGAACTGGTGTCGCCTGTCGGTCTGAGTCTTGCCCAATACGCTGGCGTGGTGTTCCTTGGCGCCTTGGGAACGGCGGCGGCATTCATCTGGTATAGCGATGGCATCAAGGCGGTCGGCGCTGCGCGCACCGTGGTGTTCACCAATCTGGTGCCGGTGTTCGCTGTGCTGTCCGGCATCGTGCTGCTGGGCGAGAAACCAACTCTGCCTACCTTGCTTGGCGGGGCGCTGGTAGTGGCCGGGGTATGGGTGACCAATCGCTAGGCTCTGTTGACATTTTGCCGACGAAACGCGATCCGCCGGCAAAACGTCAACAGAGCCTAGGGAAGTTGACCCGAAATCAAGGCAATACGCACGAAATGCAAAAAGGACAGCATGCGCGCGGACAAGCGCATACCAGCCGGCTTGCTCTGTGATCTGCATGGTCTCGGTGCGCACCGTCTCTACAGGTGTTGGGGGTAGTGCAGCTTGGTATCAGGCCCGATGGCCTGAGCAGGCTTGATTTTAGCTTGGGTGTCTTGTAAGCGTCTCAGGGCCTTGGCAAAAAAGGCGGCGGCGCCGACAGTTGGCGCATGAATGCGGTCGATTCGTCGCAATTGCGGGTAGCGGTGTGGGGCGCTCGCCATGATGGGCACTGTCTCAATCAACCGGAACCCCGCCATGCGTTTTCTCCCGATTCTCTCCTTGTGCTTGCTCAGCGCCGGCTATGCCGCCGAGCTGACGATTACTGTCGACAATATCAAGTCCGATCACGGCCAGATACTGGTCGCCGCCTATGGCAAGGACCAGTTCCTCAAGCAGCCGGTGGCCGTTGGCCGTGCGGTAGCCGCGTCGGGCAAGGTGGTATTGACCCTGAATGCGCTGCCCGAGGGCGAGCTTGCGGTATCGGTGATTCACGACGAAGACAGCAATGGCAAGCTCAATACCAATCTGCTCGGCATGCCCACCGAGCCCTATGGCTTCTCCAACGATGCGGCTGGGCAATTCGGCCCGCCAAGCTTCGATCAGGCGAAGATCCAGATTGTCGCCGGCAGCAATGCCACCCAGCTCAAACTGCGCTAAGGAGCTGCCATGAACCGCCGTCTGTTTTTACAAGCCGGTCTGGCTGCTGCGGCTTCCCTGGCCTGGAGCGATGAGGCTACCTACCGTGGCTTTCATGCCGGACTGCGCCGCACCTCGAATCTGCAACTGCTCAGCGGCGTGACGGGCGATCAGTCGGGTGTCGCACGGGTTGAGGGGCGCATCCCCCGGGAATTGAACGGGCGTTTTTTCCGCAATGGTCCGGGACGCTTCGAACTCGGCGGTGAGCGCTACCACCATTGGTTTGATGGCGACGGCATGGCGCAGTGCTGGCAGATTGCCAATGGCCAGGTCAGCCATCGCGGCCGCTTTGTGCGCACCGCCAAATTCGAGGAAGAAAGCGCCGCTGGCCGTTTCCTGTACCCAAGCTTTGCCACGCCCTTGAAGAACGGGCGGCCGATCGCCAATAACGACACCCTCAATACCGCCAACACCAATCTGTTGCCCCATCACGGCAAGCTGTATGCCTTGTGGGAGGGCGGGTCGGCCACCGAGCTTGATCCTGACACGCTGGAAACGCGCGGCATCGTCACCTGGCGTGATGATGTGAAGGCCATGCCGTTCAGCGCGCATCCCAAGGTCGAACCCGATGGCACCTGGTGGAATGTCGGTGCCATCCCGGGGCGCAACAAGGTGGCGCTGTATCGCATCGCTGCAAATGGCGAATTGCTGAAGGCGGCGGTGATCGATGTTCCGAATGTGACCATGCTGCACGATTTTGTCGTCACCGAGCGGCATCTGGTGCTGCTGTTGCCATCCTATCGCTGGCAGCCACAAGGTGTCGGCAGCTTTCTCGACAGCCTGCACTTCGATCGCCAGCAGGCAATGCTGGCGGTGGTGATAGACAAGGCCGAATTCACCGTCAAACAGACGCTGGAACTACCAGCCGGGCTGGTATTTCACTTTGGCAATGCGTTTGACGATGGCGATACCATACGCCTCGATGCCACGCTGTTTAGCGATGATGGCCTGATGCAGGCGATGCGCGCCAATATGCGCGGCGAGCGCATCGACCCGCACAGCCATCATGGCGATGGGCATGCCACCCTGTTCACGCTGGACCTTGGCAAGCGAAGTGCGCGCAGCGAGCGCCTGCTGGCCGATACCGAGTTTCCGCGCGTCGACCCGCGGCTGGTGGGGCAGCGGCACCGCTACAGCTATATGCTGGCGGCCCGGCCGCAGGACACCATTGGCCTGTCCAGCGTGGTGCGGGTGAATATCGAGGATGGCAAGACCGAGCGCTACGCCTTTGGGCGCGACTGGGCGGTGGAAGAGCATATTCCGGTGCCCAAGAAAGGCGGCAGTGTCGATCAGGTGTGGTTGCTCGGCGTCGCCCGCCATTTGCCGAGCAAGCGTACCGTGCTGACCGTGTTCGATGGCGAGCGGGTGGCGGCCGGCCCGATTGCCAAGGCCTGGCTACCCTATGCGGCACCGCTGTGCTTTCACGGCAACTTTCTGGCTGCTTGAGCATGGCCAGCTAAGCCGGCGGCGGTTTGCTGCGTTGGCGAAAGCGGCTGACGTGCCGCGCATTGCCGCATTACCATGGTGCTCCCATTGTTTCGCCACTGCGACGAGGCTGCACCATGACCCATATCGATATGCAGTCTGCCCATGGCCAGGCGCGCCTGGCCGTGCAAGGAGCGCAGTTGCTGGAGGCCGATCTTGCGGGCAGCCCCTTGCTTTGGCTGTCGCCGCTGGCTGACTTCTCACCGGGCAAGGCAGTACGGGGTGGCGTGCCGCTGTGCTTCCCCTGGTTTGGCAAGCATCCCGAGGGTTTGCCGGCGCATGGCTTCGCCCGCAATCGCGTGTGGACCGTGTTGGAGCAGCAGTCGGACGCAGTGCGTCTGGCCCTCGATGACGACGCGCAAACTCGCGCCATCTGGCCGCATCGCTTTCATGCCGAGCTGGCTGTGTCGCTGGGCGAAGCGCTTGCGTTCCGATTTGTCGTGGAAAACCGCGATGAGCAGGCATTCACCTTCAGCTATGCGCTGCACAGTTATTTTCGGGTAACTGATCTTGCTCGGTGCAGGGTGAGTGGCCTCGATGGCCGCTTGCGGCGCGAAGTGGGTCATGTCACCAGCCCGCAGTGCGGCGATGTGCAGATTGGCGAGGCAATCGACGCGATATTCGAGCAGGCGCCGGCAGACTTGCTGTTGCAGGACGGTGAGCGGCGCATCCTGATCCAGGCCGATGCCATGCGTAGCGCCGTGGTGTGGAGTCCGGCGGCGGCAGGTGAGGCGGTGGCCGATATCGGTAGCCACTGGCGCAAATTCCTTTGCGTGGAGCGCGGCAATATCGGCACGGCGGCGATCACGCTACGCCCGGGCGAAGTGCATCAGGCACGCATGTCGATCCGGCTTGCCTGAGTGCTTGTTGGCTGCAACTGCGATGGCTGGCTGACAAAACGCCAACAGCGCCTAGACTGAAGTCACTTCAG
>NZ_JAYRLZ010000296.1:0-1962 GCF_041904975.1 Chitinimonas sp.
CGTTTCAGCCGGCTTGGGATTGCGCATGCTGTAGCTTTTGCCCGTGCCGCTCTCGCCCAGGATGATGGTGGCGATGCTCATGCCGGCACCTCGCCGCCGTATTCGCGCGACAGGCGAACGCCCTCGTCCCAGCCGGCAAACCACGCATCGGCATCTACCGTACCCATGCTGTAAGGCGGAGCAAACGGGGCGGCGGCAATGCGGTTGCTCAGCGCCGCGTGGACGCCTTCACGGTATTGGCGGCTGCGCGGATCGCGCGCCACGTTCGGGCCAAAGGCCCGCGCATACAGCTGCTCTACGACTGCGGTCAAAATGGTCATGGCAGGCCCCTTACTTGATTTCCAAGCGCTGACCACGCGCCATGTGACAGCCAGGCACTTCGCGGCCGGCCTTGAATGCTTCGGCGATCAGCTTTTTGTCTGGCTGAGCTGGTGGCGGCTCAGGCGTGCGCATGAACTCGGCCGGAATCTGGCTGGCCGCATCAATCACCACGCTCGCCGGGTTATCGCGGATGGCCAGCTTGAAATAGGGGCATTCGATCTTGCTGATGCCGGTGGCCAGCATGGCGCCCTTGAGGTAGTCGCTCATGCGGTCAATGCGCCCCTCGATGGCACGGCGACGCTCAGCCATTTGCTTTTCAGCAGTCTTGATCGCATCGGCTGTGGCTTCGAGATTTCGGATAAACATAGCGACGTTGGTCGCCTTCACTTCGACTTCACCGGCCAGCCCTTCAAGGGTGTCGGCAATCACCTGATCTGGCAGGTCAAGGTCGGCTAGCTTTGCAGCGGCCTCTTGGTATTCCTTGGCTAAAACGTACAGGGAGGTATTCATTTGTCTCTCCAACGGTTAGAACTGAATTCGGGTATTGCGGCGCTGCGGGCGGGGTGCCGGGCTTTCGCGCTCTATCAGGGCAAGAGCCGCATGGGTAAGTACCTGGCTCTGCGGTCTGGTGTCGCCCGCCAGCACCGCGCCTCGATCTTCTCGAACGGTGCGCCATGCGACGCGCCAAGCTCGGCGTGCCTCAGGTTCCGTAGGTGTCGTGACGGAGGCTGTTGGCGCTACGTGACTGCCGGCTGACCGGGCGCGGCGGGCCTTGTAACTGGTTTTCCAGCATTCGGCGCTCGGTGTTACGCAGCTCTGTGCAAAGCCGTTCGATGCGGCGTTCGATCTCGCGGGCTTCGGCTCGCTGCTCGTCGGTAAATCGGCGGCAATGCTGCTTGGCGATTTGAGCGATCCGCTCAGCGCGGAGCCGGGCAAACTCAGCATGGATCGTTGCGAATGGGTCATGGCCGCGTGCCTCAGTTGCCATGGCCGCGAGCCAAGCACTCTGCGCAGCGCCAGACGCTGACGTAGCCGCCAATCGTGTCGATCCATCGACCACCGCCAACAGGCTGCACGGAGCCACAGCCGCCGCAATGACGGGTTACGCGATAGGGGTTCTGGGAGTAGTTCAATTGCCGATCCTCCCCAGGGCGATATCGACGATGCGGTCAATGTCGAGGGAGGCGACGCCCAGCTCTTCGAGCCGCGCCGGGTCGCCAATGAGCGCGCCTTCGTCAATCAGGCGAGCGAGGTCGCGGCCGGCGTTTTGGCGAGTTGCTGTGATATCGAGCTGGTGGAGCTCATCAATAACGCAGCTGAGGTGGTGGGCGATGTTTTGGACCGCAGCAGCAGTTGTGTCGCTGTGCCGGCTTGCGGAGAAGCGCGCTTGAGGGGTGGCAGTAGTCATCACGTTTCCTTGTTGGAGCGTGATGACAGATTAAACACAGCTTGATTTTAAATCAAGCTAAATTCAGCCAAAGATGTGAAAAAAGTTTAGTCAAACTTTATTTAGGCTGTACGAAGGAACTTCTTCACTTGTACAACCGTGTCGCGTTCGGTGCAGGCCGTTGCCGGCATGTGCAGCTGATTGCCAAGCTTGGTTACAAGCAATGCGAAGCGAGAAGAGAAGTTCTCCGCGAT
>NZ_JAYRLZ010000296.1:1972-4911 GCF_041904975.1 Chitinimonas sp.
ACAAAAGCAGCTGCGTCTGTGCTGTCGGTGCGAATTGACAGATCGATTAGCGCCAACTTGGTCGCCTCGTCGCGGTCTAGCCTGTCATCGGACGGATGTATGATGGCTGCTGTTCGCTCGTCCTTCGTGATAAGCAGCATATCCTGCAGCTCTTGCAGTTTCACACTGCCGAGAACGCCTTCGCCAAGCGCTGCGAGTACGCCGGCAAACGGTCGCGGGTTTTCCGCATTGCCGCCCGAAGTCATTGGCTTGTCGTCTGGCCCACGGAAAAAATTGACGTGGGCATCCCACATATTCTCTAGGGCGGCCAAAGGTGTAGGGTAATGCCAGGCGAGCTTTGGGCCGTAGATCAACATTGACGGCGCAGGGCTTTCATCGTCGCCCTGATCCATTACCTCTTTGGCGTCATTGATAACCTCGATCCAGTCATCAATGGTCAATTCGGAATACTGCATCTTGAGCGGCTCAAGGTCGGCGAAACGGTACAAAATGGTGCCAGGAGGATAGCCGTTGCCGCTGTCTACTCGCACAGCGACGCCTACAGCGCCCTGCTCCAGACTTGTCGGCACGCCGCGCAATGAGATGCCCCAGCGAACACCGCGACAGCCTTCAGGCGCGATACGATCAGGATCAACCCCGGCAAGCAGTCGATCAACTAAGCGCAAATTCTTTTCGGTTGGCATGAATAGCTCCCGGCAGCCAAGGTAGTTGCGCCCGATTCTTCAAGGTGCGGATCAGGTTATAGACCAGACCGCCGTCCTCAAGTATCCGGGTCAGCTCCTTTGTTAAAAACTCCTCTGCCTGCTCAAGCACTGCTAGATGTTGCTGCGCGGCGCTGGCTATTCTTTTGATTGCCGCGTTATTCGGTGCGGCGCCGTATGTTGCGGCTGAAAGCTTGTTATAGACCTGACACGTTGGCGATGTTGGCAGCAATGCTTCTAAGCCTTCAATCGTCAACGTCGGCCGATCTTCTGACAGACAAAGACATCCACCGCCATCGATTATACCGAATCGCACTGCGGAAGATGACATTGGTATATACACCAAGTTGCTTTTGTTGGCGTCTGAGTTTGCCAACCACTCCATCAAAGCAATGGCCTCATCAACCTGAACCCACTTGCGGAGCTTGGTTTTGGACGGATAAGGACGGCGCGCAGATGGTGGCGCATCTCCGATCAGCGAGGATGTCGCAAAGCACGGAACGAAGTCGCCCCACACCCCTTCCCAATCGAAGTCCCATACCTCGGCAAGCGCCGAGGCCGGTACGAGCACCAGACAGGCCCAATCGGGCGCATCAAGGCCACGCAAGCGAGACAGACCCCAAAGCAATATCTCGCCGACCAGGCGATCGCCAGCAGTCGGATAGGCTTTAATGTAGCACTGGTGTACTTTGCCCGCGCCGTCGTCGATCTCGCCTTGCGAAACGCAGGCCGAAAAACCAAAGAGTGGAGCCGTAAAGCCGCGAAAATTGGGCGCTGAGTAAATTTGAAGTGGTTCTAGTCGCAAAGCATCAAAAGTATGGCAATGCCTGATGTAACAGGCGGAAAATAAAGGAATTTCAGCGATCGTCGCGTAGTTTAGCCGAGCATGCTATCTGAAAACCGATAGAATATAAGCGCAATCCGATAGACGGCACTGGGACAATCCGAGCATGGGACGCTCGGACATCAAAACAACACTGGCAGACAACCTACGCGCTCTGATGGCGCGTTCGAATACGCTAAAGACGCAAAGCGCGCTGTCGAGAAAATCCGGCGTAGCGCAATCCACGATCAGCGCAATGCTGCAGGACGGGCCAGGAAGCGCGGGTCGAACACTCGAAAAACTTGATGCAGTGGCCGATGCGCTTGGCGTGTCGGCCGCAAATTTGCTGACGCCTCGCTGCCCGGCATCAAACGTGCAAATGGATATCCCTATAGAGGTAGAGCCGTTGGTCACTGCACTGATTGAGCTATATGCAGATGGCAAGACGACTCAGGATCAGATCGACGCAATCCGTGACATCCTGCGCGCGCTCAAGTCGCTTGGCGCTTCCCGCGCCAGTTAACGCTGGCCAGCTCCGGCGCTCCGGTATTCGCAAGGGAGGCATTGGCCCGCTCCAGGCGCTGCTTCACATCTGCCGGCGGCAGATGCATGCCTCGCTCGAAGGCCCGCAGCATCGATGCGATCGAGTCAACCATATCAGGCTGTAGCGTGCGGCGCTGCAACATCCGCTCAAGCTGAGTGACCACAGGCTCTATTTCGTAATGCACCGCCGATTCGCGGATGGTGTGGCCCGGCGCTGCGCTGGCTGCCAAGCCGATTACCTCGTCAATGCGGGCCGCATCAATCTTGCGCGAGCAAAACAGCTCGACCAGCGCAGCTATCTGCTGGCGTATCTGCATCGGCACGGCCACTTCGGCAACATCTTCCCCGGTTAAAAACCACTCCATCGACCGGCCGAGTTCTTTGGACAGCGTCAACAGGTTCGACGAGCTGATCGAGCCGGTCTTGATTGCGCTGTTGATTGCCGCTGGCGACATGCCTATGGCCTGTGCGACATCGCGCTGCGTGCGGCCTGATGCCTTGATGGCCATGAGGATGCGATCACCAATCATTGGGTCAGTCGTTGGGCGCGGCATAGTGGTAACTCCAGAAGAATTTAGTTTTTCTTGATTTCGGGCTTTACACAAAATCAAGTTCTGCTTAGTATTTGCACATGGATACCAAAACCCCTCCATGCGTGACGGCGATGGCCTGTCAGGCAACCATCAAGTATGCGTGCAACCTGCTCGGTGGCCAGAATGAACTGGCCTCGCTGCTCGGCGTGTCTGCTGCACACGTCAGCAACTGGACTAGGGGGCACGCATTGGTCAACAAACGCCGAGCGATACAGGTGGAGTCTGCCTTGAAAGGGGCTGTGACTCGAATGCATTTGCGTCCTGACATTGCTTGGCACC
>NZ_JAYRLZ010000297.1:0-4905 GCF_041904975.1 Chitinimonas sp.
GGCACCGGCTGACGCTCCAGCGCCAGTGCCAGCACCTGGTCGATCCACTTCACCGGGTGGATTTCCAGCTTTTGCTTGATATTGTCGGGGATATCGACCAGGTCCTTGGCATTGCCTTCCGGAATCAACACATGCTTGATTCCACCGCGATGCGCCGCCAGCAGCTTTTCCTTCAAGCCGCCAATCGGCAACACTTCACCACGCAGGGTGATCTCGCCGGTCATCGCCACATCGGCACGTACCGGAATGCCGGTCAGCACCGACACCATGGCGGTGGTGATGGCAATACCGGCGGACGGGCCATCCTTCGGCGTCGCGCCTTCCGGCATATGGATATGGATATCGTGCTTCTGGTAGAAGTCCGGCTCGATACCAAGGCTTTGGGCGCGCGAACGCACCACCGACAGCGCCGCCTGGATCGACTCCTTCATCACATCGCCCAGCGTGCCGGTATGGATGATGCTGCCCTTGCCAGCCAGAACCACCGACTCGATGGTTAGCAGCTCGCCACCCACCTCGGTCCAGGCAAGGCCGGTTACCTGCCCGACCTGATTGCTCTCCTCGGCCAGGCCATAGGTGAACTTGCGCACCCCCAGGTATTTGTCGAGGTTCTTTGCATTCACCGTGACGCGCTTGTCCGATGGCTTGAGCAGCAAGGTCTTCACCACCTTGCGGCAGATCTTGGCCACTTCACGATCGAGCGAGCGCACACCGGCTTCGCGGGTGTAGTAGCGCACGATATCGCGCAAGGCCGACTCCTGGATGACCAGCTCGTTTTCCTTCAGGCCATTGGCCTTCATTTGCTTGGGCACCAGATACTTCTCGGCGATATTGACCTTTTCATCCTCGGTGTAACCGGCGAGGCGGATGATTTCCATCCGGTCAAGCAGTGGCGCCGGGATATTCAGCGAGTTGGCGGTGGCCACGAACATCACATCCGACAGGTCGTATTCCACCTCGACATAGTGATCGACAAAGTTCTGGTTCTGTTCCGGGTCCAGCACCTCCAGCAAGGCGGATGATGGATCGCCACGGAAGTCCTGGCCCATCTTGTCCACTTCGTCGAGCAGGAACAGCGGGTTCTTCACCCCGGCCTTGCTCATGCTCTGCAGGATCTTGCCCGGCATCGAGCCGATATAGGTGCGGCGGTGACCGCGAATCTCGGCCTCGTCACGCACGCCACCGAGCGCCATGCGCACGAATTTGCGGTTGGTGGCACGAGCGATCGACTGGCCCAGCGAGGTCTTGCCCACGCCAGGAGGCCCGACCAGGCACAGGATCGGCGCTTTGAGCTTGTCGACACGCTGTTGCACGGCGAGATACTCGACAATGCGCTCCTTGACCTTCTCCAGGCCATAGTGGTCCTGCTCCAGCACCAAGTCGGCACCAGCCAGATCCTTGCTGATCTTGGTCTTTTTCTTCCACGGCAGATTGATCACCGTGTCGATATAGTTGCGCACCACTGTGGCTTCAGCCGACATCGGCGACATCATCTTCAGCTTTTTCAGTTCAGCCTCGGCCTTGGCCTTGGCTTCCTTGGGCAGGCCGGCGGCCTTGAGCTTCTTTTCCAGCTCGTCGAGCTCGGCGCCCTCTTCGATTTCGCCCAACTCTTTCTGGATCGCCTTGACCTGCTCGTTCAGGTAGTACTCGCGCTGGCTCTTCTCCATCTGCCGTTTCACCCGGCCACGGATACGCTTTTCCACCTGCAGGATGTCGATTTCCGACTCCAGCTGCTTCAAGAGATGCTCAAGCCGCTCACCGACATGGAACATTTCCAGAATGTCCTGCTTTTGCTCCAACTTCAGCGGCAAATGGGCAGCAATGGTGTCGGCCAGGCGGCCAGCGCGCTCGATGCCGGACAGCGAGGTCAGCACCTCGGGCGGGATCTTCTTGTTCAGTTTGACGAATTGGTCGAACTGGGCCAGCAAGGCGCGGCGCATTGCCTCGGTTTCGGTGTCTTCCACCGCATCGAGCGGTACCGGGCGCGCATTGGCAACAAAGTAACCTTCGTCTTCATTGATGCTTTCCACCAAGGCGCGCTGACTGCCTTCCACCAGCACCTTTACCGTGCCATCGGGCAGCTTGAGCATTTGCAGGATGGTCGCCACAGTGCCGACGTCATACATATCCTCGGCTACCGGCTCGTCCTTGGCGGCATTCTTCTGCGCCAGCAGCAGGATCTGCTTGCCGGCCTCCATGGCAGACTCGAGCGCGCGTATCGACTTGGGACGCCCGACAAACAGGGGAATGACCATATACGGAAACACCACCACGTCGCGCAACGGCAACAGGGGCAGGTCGATCGGGTGGGCGGGTAGTTCGGTGTGCTGGGACATAGTGGTCATCCAGGGCAAAAAATCAATAACTGGAAGATGGGGGAGACTCGCCGGATTTCAATTCGCCGCGTGGCGAATTTGCGACGTTGCGGCTCATCTTGACCGAATTCACGCAACAACCGCAACCGGAATCAACAAAAACAAACCGCCCTAGCGGGCGGTTTGCGGACATTGCGGGTACAACAACATCAAAACATCAGGCAGCTTGCACCTGTGCATCATCCGACAGGACGATAATGGGCTTGCCATCGTGCTCGATGACGTTCTCGTCGATCACCACCTTTTGTACATTGCGCTGCGAAGGCAGCTCGTACATGGTTTCCAGCAAGGCACCTTCGAGGATGGAGCGCAGACCGCGCGCGCCGGTCTTGCGCGCCAGTGCCCGTTTGGCAATGGCAACCAGGGCATCCTGGCGCACTTCCAGCTCTGCGCCTTCCAGTTCGAACAGCTTGCGGTACTGTTTGACCAGCGCGTTCTTCGGCTCGGTCAGGATGGTGATCAACGCGGCTTCATCGAGCTCGTCCAGCGTGGTCACCACCGGCACGCGGCCGACGAATTCGGGGATCAGGCCGAATTTGATCAGGTCTTCCGGCTCGGTCTCGCGCAGCAGCTTGCCAACCGCACGGCCATCGTCTTTCGATTGCACCGCAGCACCAAAGCCGATACCGCCCTTTTGCGAGCGCTGACGGATGATGGTGGCGAGGCCGTCAAAGGCGCCGCCGCAGATGAACAGGATATTGGTGGTATCGACCTGCAGGAATTCCTGGTTCGGATGCTTGCGACCACCTGCCGGCGGAATCGAGGCCACCGTGCCTTCCACCATCTTCAGCAAGGCCTGCTGCACGCCTTCACCCGACACATCGCGGGTAATCGACGGGTTGTCGGACTTGCGCGAGATCTTGTCGATTTCGTCGATATAGACGATGCCGCGTTGCGCTTTTTCCACATCCCAATCGCACTTTTGCAACAGCTTGGCGATGATGTTTTCCACGTCCTCACCGACATAGCCGGCTTCGGTCAGCGTAGTGGCATCGGCGATCACAAAAGGCACATCGAGCAGCCGCGCCAGCGTTTGCGCCAGCAGGGTCTTGCCCGAGCCGGTCGGCCCGATCAACAGGATATTGGATTTCGATAGCTCGACATCGCCCTTGTTGGCAGCCGGATTCGCCAGGCGCTTGTAGTGGTTGTACACCGCCACCGCCAAGGCTTTCTTGGCCTTGTCCTGGCCAATCACGTACTGATCGAGCGTCTCGCGAATTTCCACCGGCGTCGGCAGTTTGCTGCCGTCGGCCTTCTTGCCGGCACCGGCCGCGCCGCCGGCATTGGCATTGAGCTCTTCGCGGACGATGTCGTTGCACAGCTCGATACATTCGTTGCAGATGAATACCTGCGGGCCGGCGATCAGTTTTTGTACTTCATGCTGGCTCTTGCCGCAAAACGAGCAGTACAGCAGTTTTTCTTTATCGGTCATGGCAACCTCGCCATTGGTCCAGCCCTGTCGAGCGGATGATGAAACGGACCGGGCCGGCGCATGGCCGACCCGGATGAAAGAAATGACTATTCAAGCGCCGAACGCGAAGTCAGCACCTGGTCGATCAGGCCGTAGTCCTTGGCTTCTTGCGCGGTCATGAAGTTATCGCGGTCGCTATCGCGGGTGATTTCCTCGACGGTGCGGCCGGTATGCTCGGCCATCAAGCGGTTCAAGCGCTCGCGCAGGCTGAGGATGAACTTGGCGTGGATTTCGATATCGGTCGCCTGGCCCTGATAGCCGCCGAGCGGCTGGTGAATCATCACCGTCGAATTGGGCAGGGCAAAGCGCTTGCCCTTTGCACCGGCCTGCAACAGGAAGGCGCCCATGCTGGCAGCCATGCCGATACACAGGGTGGACACCTGCGGCTTGATGAACTGCATGGTGTCGTAGATCGACATACCGGCCGAAATCGAACCGCCGGGACTGTTGATATACAGGGAAATATCCTTGTCAGGATTTTCCGACTCAAGGAACAACATCTGCGCTACCACCAGATTGGCGGTCGCATCATCGACCGGACCGACCAGGAAGATCACCCGCTCTTTCAACAGGCGGGAATAAATATCAAAGGCGCGCTCACCACGGCCACTTTGCTCGATCACCATGGGCACGAGGCCCAGGGCTTGCGGTTCGGTTGGACGCTGCGTCCAGTCGGCTGGATTCCAGTTGCTCATGCTGTCCTGTGCGTTCTCGTGGTTGGAAAGGGTAGCCGGGAAGCAAACGGGCCCGGCCTGCTCCCTTAGGTTGGAGCGGTCGAGCCCGTTTTCAATGGCACGGCGATAAGACTTAGGCTTGCTGGCCCATCAACTCATCGAAGGCCAGGGTCTTGTCTACCGTCTTGGCCTTGCCGAAGACGAATTCGACCACATTGTCCTCAAGCGCCATGGCTTCTGGCCCTTCGAGGCGGTCACTGCTGGCATAGTACCACTTGACCACTTCTTCCGGATGCTCGTAGCTGTCGGCGAATTCCTGAACAATGCTGCGAATCTGCTCTGGCGTGGCCTTGAGCTCGTTGGCGCGCACCACTTCGGCCAGAAT
>NZ_JAYRLZ010000017.1:0-29468 GCF_041904975.1 Chitinimonas sp.
TACAGGTGGTCTTCAGGGTTGGCTTGATACCAACGATTTCGATTTCTTCGCCGACCTTGACGATACCGCGCTCAACGCGACCGGTCACCACGGTACCGCGACCGGAGATCGAGAACACGTCTTCCACCGGCATCAGGAAGGCACCATCCACAGCGCGCTCTGGCGTCGGGATGTAGGAGTCGAGGGCTTCAGCCAGACGGAAGATGGCGGGCTCGCCGATTTCCGATTGGTCGCCTTCCAGAGCCTTCAGCGCCGAACCCTTGATGATGGGAAGGTCGTCGCCAGGGAACTCGTACTTGCTCAGAAGTTCGCGAACTTCCATTTCGACCAGCTCGAGCAGCTCGGCGTCGTCGACCATGTCAGCCTTGTTCATGAACACGATGATGTAAGGCACGCCAACCTGACGGGCCAACAGGATGTGTTCACGGGTTTGTGGCATCGGGCCGTCAGCCGACGATACCACCAGGATGGCGCCGTCCATCTGGGCAGCACCGGTAATCATGTTCTTCACATAGTCAGCGTGACCCGGGCAGTCAACGTGAGCGTAGTGACGGTTTTCGGTTTCGTATTCGACGTGAGCGGTATTGATGGTAATACCACGAGCCTTTTCTTCAGGCGCGCTGTCGATCTGGTCGTAACCCTTGGCTTCGCCACCGAACTTCTTCGACAGAATGGTGGTGATCGCTGCGGTCAGCGTGGTCTTGCCATGGTCAACGTGACCAATCGTGCCAACGTTTACGTGCGGCTTGGTCCGCTCGAACTTCTCTTTTGCCATGATGGAATTCCTTGGAAACTAAGTAGAAAACGATCAAGCGATGGATGGTGCCCATGGGCAGATTCGAACTGCCGACCTCTCCCTTACCAAGGGAGTGCTCTACCCCTGAGCTACATGGGCCTTCCATTAACCGATTGGAGCGGGTGAAGGGAATCGAACCCTCGTCGTAAGCTTGGAAGGCTTCTGCTCTACCATTGAGCTACACCCGCACGACAAGACTTCAAACCGCTCGTTACGCAGCACAGGGAGCTGCACAACTAAAATCCGTTACGTCATCTGGTGGAGGGGGAAGGATTCGAACCTTCGAAGGCAGAGCCGTCAGATTTACAGTCTGATCCCTTTGACCGCTCGGGAACCCCTCCAGATGAGCCATGCATTATGGAGAGGAATTTCGAGCTTGTCAAACCCCTTGATGAAATATTTTTCAAATTCTTCGACAGGGCCCTCAACGACGGGCGCAATGATGGCACAGATTGTGCTGCGGAGGTGAACCATGCGTATCAGAATTCACACCCATCCAATGCGCTCGCCTCGGAGGCAGGCGGGTAGTGCCATTTTGATTTTTTTCTTGATGGTGGGCGTGGGGTTGCTGACACTGATTGTTAGTCAGCTAAACAACAGCAAAGCTCAGTTAGCAATGCAAAGCTCCGACAATCGCCTGCTTGCGAATGCAAAGCAGGCCTTGTTGGAGTATGCGATTAACCAATCCGGCGTCAGCCCACCCGGTCTACTGCTTGCGCCTGATACCGACTTTAACGGCCTAGAAAACACGCCGTGCCATAACATTGCTGGCGGCGCGAAAATTTCAAGCGGGCCAAACATGCGCTGCGTTGGGTTGTTGCCATGGCGGCGTCTAGGGTTAAGCGAATACAGGCAAGGAGCCGACCCAACAGGCATGACGCCCTGGTACGCTATTTCCGCCAATTTCGACGACAACTGCTACACCAACGGGTTTATAGAGCCTCTGAACCCCGGGGTGCTTTCACTCCCCTTCATCCCTACAGCCTCCACCTGTCCACCTTCGGCAGCAACCGCAGGTGCTAGATTGCATCCTTGGTTAACAGTTCTGGATGCCAACGGGCAGCTTATCTCCAATACTGTTGCTGCGGTCATCATCCTGCCAGGCCCTCAGGCAAGTGGGCAGGTACGGAATGCATCGACCGCGAGCATTACCAACACCGTCGTACCGAACTATCTACAAGGCGTAAACGGCTCATTAACAAATACATACCAGATCCGGCCACTCGGCTCTTCGATTCCGGCAGCCTCCCAGAACCAGCTCATATACATCACCGTCGATGAACTGATGAGCGCTGCACAACGGCGCGCAGAACAACAAGCCAAGCGCTTTCTTAACGGCTTTTACGATGCCAGCGGTACAACTGCATCAACTCGGTACTTTCCTTACGCAACCGCCTTAAGCGGCCCCACACCAATCGACGCACTACGCCTCGGCGGTGTCCCAACGAGCGGGGCGGCATGCAAATGTACGCAAACAAGCTGCGCATGTTCAAACTCCACTTCGAATGCCACCGGCAGCATTGCGTTCACCGTTAACCCAACACCAGGCCAAACAGTAACGCTCAATGGCACGACCATTACCTTTGTTGCTTCCGGCGCAGCCGGGTTGCAAGTCAATGTCGGCGCGACGTTGGGAGCAAGCCTTACCAACCTGCAGACACTTCTCGCCGGAGGAACAGTTGTTTCAACGTCAACAATGACAAGCTCATTGGTACCGCCGGTTCTTAATTTTTCGGCGGGAAGCAACTACCCTGGCGCCTCAGGTAACAAGTTGACGCTCTCAACAACCGTCACGGGGGCCACGACATCCAGCGCCACACTTACAGGCGGAATCTCTTTTCCTGCAGCTTTTTCAGCCGCCGGAAGCTTCACTGTAACTGGGGCTGCTGGAGCGTGTACTCGTTTTGGCCCTGGCAACACGAACTGTGCCTGCAGTGGGACTGACGGAGGAGCTTGCAGTGCAGCTCCACCGGTGCGTATCGCAGCAGGGACATTTATTGGATCTTCCGATGTTGGGGCATGTGGTGCGTCAATGAGCGCCGCAACTGCAAACAGTTGTTCCTGCACGGGTGCCGGCATGCGTACTTGCACCATTGGCATGGGCGAATACAACACGAACGTCCCTCCAAAGGATTGGTTCGCCAATCAACAATGGAGAAATTACTTGGTGTACGCCGTCGCACCCTCTTGTACATCGGCGACCCCTGGCTGTGCTGGCGCCAAACTGACGGTCGGAAACAATGCAGTCAACGCCTTAGTGGTTGGCGCAGGAAGGGCGGTCAACGGGACGAAATGCAACTCCACTGTACCCTCACCGTATAACCAGCTCTTAGCCGCGAGGCCCAGTACAAACATCTGCGACTACCTTGATAGCCTGGAAAACACCAACGGTGACGACAAGTTTGACGAGCCGGGCGCTCTGTCACCCTCCTACAACGACCAACCGTTGATCGTCTCTCCACCATGAGCACCAATATGAAACTCAGGCATCAAAACGGCTTCACGCTCGCTGAACTGGCCACCGTCATGGTTATCATCGGCCTAGTCCTCGGCGGTTTACTGACCGCGCTTCCTGCGCAAATTATGTCGCAGCAAGAAGCAGCCACAAAGAACCAGTTGAACGATGTAATAGAGGCATTGACCGGGTACGCCATCGCCAACAAGCGGCTACCCTGCCCCGCACTAGCGCCACCAGCAGGCGGCGCCGAAGCAACAGTAAACATTCCCGGCCCCCCTCCTACCACAGGCTGCACCAACAACTTCACCGGCTACTTGCCGGCGTCGACACTAGGCCTGAGCAACTTGACTACATCTGGCTATTTGCTCGACTCTTGGGGCAACCCAATCCGCTACGCGATTACGCCACTTAGCGGCACTGCAGTTGCCAATGCCTTCACAACGGGTGGCGCAGTTGCCTTTGGTGGCCAATCGATACAAGCACTTAACAATGCACTCACGGGCGCACCATTCCCGGGGCTAATCGTTTGTAGTGACACGCCAAGAAAGGGAGCAAACTCCTGCACAATCGGAACCAACTTGCTTACCCAAAACGCTGTGGCCATTGTCTGGAGCGACGGGCCATATGCCGCCAACGATGCTGCAAGTACCGATGTGACGGAAAACAACGTGACCGCTGATAAGTTCTTCATTAACCACGAATGGCGAGAACCAACCGGGAATAGCTACCACCAGATAATGGTCTGGCTGCCCTATTCCAAACTATTTGGCCGCATGGTGCAGGCAGGCAGTCTCCCCTGACAATATCAAACAGTTGCGGCGGCAGATGCTGCTTCACACCACCACCAAATGAAACCTAACCGCCCCTACCTGATTGCTCACCAGTTGCAATCCATAACCACGCGCCGTTGCCAGCCGCGCTGCGTGGAACAGCCCCAAGCCGTAGCCGGCCGGGGAGTCCAGCGGGCGATTGAATAGCTGGTCGGCGCGGGCGCCTGGTATCGGGCTACCGCTATCTTCCACCCACAACATCCACTGTTCGCCAACCCGCCACAGGCCGGTACGTATCTGCACATCAGGTTCTTGCAGGCGCTTGTGTTCGGCATTGCGCAGCAGGTTGTCCAGCACGTTATCGAATAGCGGCGCGTCCACCTCGCCAGTCAATTCAGCCGGCGTTTCAAACACGATACCTGCACTGGCATGCCTTGCCTGAGCCTGCGTCCACCAGTCCGCCACCGGCAGGCGCTCGCTGCCGGGTGGACTGGCGAAATTGGCCAGGGTGGTTTCCAAACGCCGTGCGACTTCCGGCAGCTGGCGCTGGTACAAGGCCAGCAAGGCATCCGGGGCGGCACCGCTACTGGCCGCGCCAATCAAGCCGCGCAGCGCCTGCAGCAGGTTCTTGATGTCATGGGTGAGCCGCGCGCCGGTCTCGTGCACCGCCTCTACATAGACATAGTCGGCCAGGCGCTGTTCGCGCTCCTTGGCAGCATGAAACTGGCGCAGCATTTCGGCCAGCAGTTGGAACTGCACGCGCAAGGCCGGCGCAATCGGCGCATCCGCCTGCAATAGGAGGCGCAAGCCATTGGCGTGCACCACTACCTGATACCGCCCCACCTCGCCAAACCGGCCATGGTGGTGTGCGCAACGCCATTCGCCACCGCAGATGCCGGGCAGCTCAAGCAAGGCGCTGGCTGCACTCGCCAGAAATGCTTCAGGGCTGGCACTGCGCGCCGAGAGTTCAGTGAGCCTTGCCGACCAGCGCTCGAACGGAGTGCCAAGCTGCAGCATGCGCACCGAAAACAGCGCCCCCAGTCCGGCAAAGCCGCCGCGTGGGTTCCAAAGCCAGCTCAGCATGCCCAGCATCAGGCCGGCACCTATCATCACCAACGCCAGCGCGACCAAGTAATCAAGTCGTCCCTGGGTGGTCAACACCAAGGCCATCACCCCGGCAAGCAAGGCCACCAGGAAGAGCAGCAGACCATAGAACAGATCGAGCGCCTGGCGCTGCATCACATTCGCCCGCGCCGAAGGCAGGCAGGCCAATAGCAGCAACAAACCCATCAAACATGCAGCGACCAGCTGCGGATAGGGCAGCGGCAGCCCCGCCAACGCGGGCATGGCGCGCAGCCACAGCAGTAATAGGTAGAACACCAGCAGCCCGAGATGAAAGCGCTGCGACCAGCGATCGCGCCAAGCCACTGCATAGCTGGCCACCAGGGCTGCCAGCAGGGCGATCCAAAGCGGTAGCAATACGGGCGCTCCGAGCAACAGCAAACCCGCCACCAGCGCATGCCCGAGCATGCTGCGCCGCTGCAAGGGTTCATTGGTCTGATACAGCGGCTGCCAGAACAGCAGCAGGCCGTACTGCGCCAGCAGCAACATGCCCAGCGAGGCGTGATGGCGCGGCAACCAGCAAGACAGCATCACCAGCGCCGCCAGTGCCAGCGGTAGCATGCGGCGGCGACGCAATAGCGCCAGCAGGCGGGCATTCAGACCGGAATCAAGCTGCATGGCGTTGAGCCTGCAACAGCATTGTTGACATTCTGACAGCTCGCTTCCGTACAAATGCAAATGACATGAAACCGCTTCAACCAAGCACGCCGGCCGATAACCATACCCTTCTCCCGAAGGCGGGAGAAGGCGGCCCGCAGGGCCGGATAAGGGCGCGTCGGCAATGCCGTCTACTTCCTTCAGCCCTGCGCGAGCAATCCGGGTGCGAACGAGTGATTCTTGTTGGCCATATTGCCCCTCTTCCCGGCTTTCGAACTTGAACCGGAAGAGGCCGAAACAGGCAGGCGTTACACGAACCGTCGAACACGCAGCGCTATACCCCGCAAACCAGAGAGAGTGGCAGCAAGGCCGAGCGAGTGCACCTCCAGTTGACTGCCCTCACCCGCAGGCGGGCGCGGGGTGATGCTTGGCCGCCACGGCCACGCCATGGCATAGGGGTTGCTTAGCCCTCAGGCGGCCCGCTTTCGGGCGCTATTTTCGGCGGAGTAAACATATATGCAAACGCACATGGGTAAACAACAGGGCTTCACCCTGATCGAAATTGCCATCGTTCTGGTCATTATTGGCTTGCTGCTGGGCGGCGTGCTGAAGGGCCAGGAGATGATCGAGAATGCAAAAGCAAAAAATGCAGTGACCGATTTCAATGGCGTGGTCGCCGCGGTTAACGCATATCGTGATCGATACAGACAGCTACCAGGGGATGACGGTCCAACTGCAACACTGACAGCCCGTGGCACTGCTTGGACGGGCTTGACCGGAAATGCGAATCCTAATGGCGTCATCGCCACCGCCGCCACCAACCCCTTTGCAGCAGGCGCCAATGAAACACTGTGGGCGTGGCAGCATTTACGTGCGAGCGGCTTGATTACCGGTAATGCAACCACGGCCGGCGTTGCAGCCCTGCCGAAGAATGCGTTCGGCGGTCAGACCGGTATCGGCTCGGGCTATTTCGGTCTCCCCGGAAGCGTTGTAGTTTGCATGAACAATGTTCCCGGCAAGGCTGCTGGAGCGATTGATACACAGCTGGACGATGGCAACCCGACTACCGGGTCTATCATTTCCCTCGGGACGAATGCCAACCTGCCAACGGCCGTACCAACAGGAGCAAACGCCCCTGCAGTAAGCACAACGGCCGTATACAACGAAGGTTTTGCCTACACAGTGTGCCGCGCTTCGTAAGCCGCAATGCGCAGACAAACAGCCCAAGCCATGCTTGGGCTGTTTTGCATCTACTCCCCCTGCATCACCCGACGCTCCGCCCTTGCCAGGGCATCCGGCGATCCCAGCAGCACCAGCACATCACCGGCTTGCAATAATTCCTCGCTCCCCGGCTCGTCGATACGGCGGCCGGCGCGGCGCAGGGATTTGACGGTGGCACCGATTTCCCCCAGCGACAAATCCCCGAGCAGGCGGCCGACCGCCACTGCGCCCGCATTCAGTGCCAGCGAGTGCAGGCGCGGTTGCAGCTGCTCGTCCAGATTCTGATCGCTGGCGCCGTGGAAGAAACCACGGAACAGGTTGTAGCGGCTCTCGCGCGCCTCGCGAATACGGCGCAATACCCGACTAAGCGGCACGCCCAGCAGCATCATGGCGTGCGAGGCCAACATCAGGCTGCCCTCCATCACTTCGGCCACCACCTCATCGGCACCAGCGGCACGCAGGGTTTCGATGTCGCTATCGTCCCAGGTGCGCACGATCACCGGCAGATCGGGCCGAGCCTCGGCAACCACATGCAGGATCTTCAGCGCCGACGGGGTATGGTCGTAAGTCACGATCAGGGCGCGGGCGCGGGCGAGGCCCGCCGACATCAATACTTCGCGGCGGCTCGCATCGCCAAAGCTGACATTCTCACCCGCTGCGGCGGCTTCCTTGACGCGCTCCGGGTCGAGATCCAGCGCCTGGAAGGCAATATCTTCCTGGCGCAGCATGCGTGCCAGCGCCTGGCCGCTGCGGCCGTAGCCGCACAGGATCACATGGTCGGTTGTCGCCATGGTGCGCGCCGCCAGCTGGGTCAGGCGCATCGCCTGCAGCATCCAGTCCGAGGCGATAAAGCGCCGCACGATCGCCTCGGACTGCTGGATCATGAACGGCGCCGCCAGCATCGACAGCAAAATCGCCGCCAGCGCCGCCTGTTCCACCGAGCCGGGCAACACGCCGGAGCTCGCCGCCAGGGCCAGCAGCACAAAGCCGAATTCGCCCCCCTGCCCCAGCCACAGGCCAGTGCGCACCCCGGTGCCAGCACTGCGGCCAAACAAGCGGGTAAGGCCCGCCACGATGGCCGCCTTGCCCAGCGTGGCAAACAGGGTGAGGGCCAGCACCAGTAAAAATTCTTCACCCAGCACAGCTAGATTGAGGCGCATGCCGGTGGTGACGAAAAACAAGCCGAGCAGCAAATCGCGAAACGGCCGGATATCTTCTTCCACCTGATGGCGGTATTCGGTTTCGGCGATCAGCATGCCGGCCAGAAAGGCGCCCAGCGCCAGGCTTAGCCCGGCCAACTCGGTGGCCCAGGCAATGCCCAGCGTCACCAGCAAGACATTGAGCACAAACAATTCGGTGGAGCGCCCCTTGGCTACCCAGTGGAACAGCGGGCGCAGCAAGCGCGGGCCGAAATACAGCAAGATCAGCAAGGTCAGAGCGATTTTCAGCGCCGCCACCCCCAGCACCGCCCACAATGAACCACCGTTGCCGCCGAGCACCGGAATCACGATCAGCAGCGGCACCACTGCGAGATCCTGGAACAACAGAACACCGATGGCCAGCTGGCCATGCTGGGCGTTCATCTCCACCCGCTCGGCCAAGAGACGGCTGACAATGGCGGTAGACGACATCGCCAAAGCCCCGCCCAGTGCCAAACCCGCCTGCCAGGGCAGGCCACATAGCCAGCCGACCAGCATCACCAGCAACAAGGTACTGGCGACCTGGGCCGAGCCGCCGCCCAGCACGGTCAGGCGCATCGCCATCAATTTGGGCAGGCTGAATTCCAGCCCTACCGAGAACATCAGAAACACCACGCCGTACTCGGCCAGTGCCTCGGCCTGCTCGATCGAGCCGATCAGCGCCAGCGCATGCGGGCCAATCACCAGGCCCACCAGCAGATAGCCCAGCATGGCCGGCAGATGCAGGCGCCGGCAGACAGTCACTACCGCAACGGCAGCGGCAAGCAGGACAAGCACGGTATCGAGGGTTGAATGCATGGATCAGTATCGGGCTGTGAAACGGGTTTACACACGGCGACAGGGGGCGCCGAGGCGCTATCCATTCTCCCGCAAGCGGGAGAAGGTGGCCCGCAGGGCCGGATGAGGGCGGCACTGCCAAGCAATGCCGCAGCAAACCGCCCTCACCCCAGCCCCTCTCCCGCTCGCGGGAGAGGGGAGCCGCGCGCAGCGCTTCGATACTATACGAATTGCGCCACAGCGCCCGAGCGGAGCGCGTTGCAGGCGCATCCCGTATACTGCACGGCTATGAAAACGAATCGCACCCATACACCCGATGGCCTGCTGGGACTGGCCCGTGAAGTTCTGAGCATAGAAGCGCAGGCCATCGAAGAAGTCAGCAAGCGGCTGGACGACAATTTCAATAAAGCGCATGCCTTGATGCTAGCCTGCAGGGGCCGCATCGTCGTTGCCGGCATCGGCAAATCCGGTCATATCGGTCGCAAGCTGGCCGCCACGCTGGCCTCTACCGGTACCCCGGCCTTTTTCATGCACCCGGCCGAGGCCGCCCATGGTGATCTGGGCATGATTACCGGCGACGATGTGGTGCTGGCATTGTCCAATTCCGGCGAAGTGGGTGAGATGGTCAGCTTGCTGCCCGCCATCAAGCGGCGCGGCGCCAAGATCATCGCCATGACCGGCAATCCGGCATCCACCCTGGGCCGCGCTGCCGATGTGCATCTCGACGCCGGCGTTGCCAAGGAAGCCTGCCCGCTTAACTTGGCGCCGACTGCCAGCACCACGGCGGCACTGGCACTCGGTGATGCGCTGGCGGTGTGTCTATTGGAAGCACGCGGCTTTGATCGCAACGACTTTGCCCTGTCCCACCCCGGAGGCAGTCTTGGCCGCAAGCTGCTGGTGCATGTGCGCGACATCATGCACAAGGGCGATGCCCTGCCCACGGTTGCGCCCAGCGCCAGCGTGCACGATGCGCTGTTCGAAATCACCCGCAAGGGCCTGGGCATGACGGCAGTGGTCGGCGAGGCAGGCGAGTTGCTTGGCGTGTTTACCGATGGCGATTTGCGCCGTGCATTCGACCGCGATATCGATCTGAAAGCCGTGCGCATCGACAGCGTGATGTCGCGCACACCCAAAACCATCGATGCCGACAAGCTGGCGGTTGAAGCAGTGCAAGGCATGGAAAAAGCCAAGGTCTATGCACTCTTGGTACTGGATGACAACAAACTGGTCGGCGCCATCCGCATGCATGATCTCTTGCATGCCGGCGTTGTGTAACACAAACAAGGAAGCCCGCTGTGCTGGAACGCGCTCAAGCGATACGCCTGATGATTTTTGACGTAGATGGCGTCATGACCGATGGCAGCCTCTACTACACCGACGCCGGCGAGGAATTGAAAGCCTTCAATTCGCTCGATGGTCATGGCCTGAAAATGCTGCGGCAAAGCGGCGTGCAGCTGGCCATCATTACCGGCCGTACCTCGCGCTTGGTCGAGCATCGCGCCCGCAATCTCGGCATCGACCACCTGATCCAGGGGGCGCACAACAAGCTGGCCTCATTCCAGCAACTACTCGCCGATACAGGCATGGACGCCAGCCAGTGCGGCTATATGGGCGACGATGTGATCGACCTGCCGGTGATGCGCCGGGTGGCGTTTGCCATTGCCGTGCCCGATTCCCCCACCCTGGTGCGCCAGCATGCCCACTATGTCACCGGCGCGCGCGGCGGTCAGGGCGCGGTGCGCGAGGCCTGCGAGATCATCATGCAAGCGCAAGGCACCCTGGAAACGCAGTTGGCGCCCTATCTGCAATGAGCATGCTGCCCGACCGCGCTGCCCGCGCCTTTCCGCTGATCCTGCTGGGCCTGTTGTTCGGCCTGTCGCTGACACTCAACCGCATGACCGAGCTGCCCTACTTTGCACCGGGCGCGGTACAGAGCGAGCCGGACCTGACCATTCTCAATTTCGTCGCCACCGAATACAGCCCGGATGGCAGCAGTCACTACCAGCTCCATGCCACCCGGATGCGCCACTATCCGGACGATCACTCCGAGCTCGACCAGGCGCGGCTGCAGCGCACCGAGCCAGCCACGGCCACCATGGCCGTTACCGCAGCCAAGGCACGCTTGGAAGCCGGCAGCAAGCAGGTCTGGTTCGAGAACGATGTGCTGCTGCAGCGCAGCCCGTTTGGCACCACCCCGCCCATGGCCCTGCGCACCAGTCGCCTGCAGCTCGACACGGTCACCGGTCAGGCGCAATCGGAAGCACCGGTACTGGTGCAATCGCCCAGCAATGTGCTGCAAGCCACCGGTTTTGACTACGACCACAAACAAGCGCTGCTCAAGCTGCGCAGTAAAGTGAACATCGACTATGTCCCGCCAAAACGCTAAGCGCGCAGCGATCAACGCGATACTGAGCTTGTTGGCATCGCATGCGCTGGCCGAAGGCCCAGACCATAAGCAGCCTATCCATATCGATGCTGATCAGGGCGTCATGGAGCGTGCGGGGCAACGCCGCCTGAGCGGAAATGTCAGGATCAGCCAAGGCTCCATACTGCTGACCGCTGACAATGCTACTTTGCTCGATGCCGGCAGTGGCGGGCAAAAAATCAGCTGTGATGGTCATCCGGTGAAGCTTCGCCAAAGAATGGGCACGAGTCCGAATTGGCTGGATGCCCGCGCTGATCGCTGCGAGTACGACAGCATTACCGGCGATGTGCGATTGCTAGGCAATGGCTGGCTGAAAAAAGGCAATGATGAAGTCACCGGAAGCCTGATTACCTACAACACCGCAACTGAAGAAATTCGGGCGGAAGGCTTGCATATGACTATCAAGCCAAACTGATACACCAGAACCAATGATTGTCGGCCCCCTATCAGGCTTGAGTGACACAACCAAACAAGCGCCGCTCAAGCTGCGCAGCAAAGTGAACATCGACTATGTCCCGCCAAAACGCCAACCCTTATCTCGCCGCCATCCTGCTCGCCGCCCTCGCGCTGCACAGCCATGCCGAGCTGGCTGATCGCAGCCTCCCCATGCATATCTCTGCCAAAAGCGCCGAGGCTGATGACAAGGCGGGGGTGCGCCGGCTGATCGACGATGTGCGCATTACCCAGGGCACCATGGTGTTTACCGCCGACCTTGCCACTGTTCTGGAAACCCGCAGCGGCCAGAAAGTCACCGGCGAAGGCCGACCGGTGAAGTTCCGCCAGAAGATGGAAGCCAGCGCCGACTGGCTCGATGCAGTGGCCGACCGCCTGGAATACGACAGCCAGACCGGCGACGTGCGCCTGCTTGGCCATGCCTGGCTGAAGAAAGGTGCGGATGAGCTGGTTGGCAATCTGATCACCTACAACACCAATACCGAGAAATATCGCGCCGAAGGCGGCAAGGGCGTCGGCGTGGCCGGCTCGACACCGGCCGATGACGGTCGCGTGCATATGGTCATCCAGCCCAAGCAAAAGCCAGCCGACGGGAAAGCCAAGTAATGAGCGCACTACTTTCACGCCTGTCGGCCCAGCATCTGCAAAAGCGCTACAAGTCGCGCACCGTGGTGCGCGATGTGTCCTTGCATGTCGATGCCGGTGAAGTTGTTGGCCTGCTTGGCCCCAATGGTGCCGGCAAGACCACTAGCTTTTATATGATCGTTGGCCTGGTGGCGCTCAATGGCGGCGAAATCCGACTGGACGACGCCGACATCACCCATCTGCCTATCCATAGCCGCGCCAAGCTGGGCTTGGGCTACCTGCCACAGGAAGCTTCGATCTTCCGCAAGATGACCGTGGCGGAGAACATCCGTGCCATTCTGGAACTGCATGAACCGGATGCCGACCGACTGCGCAGGCGCCTGGATGAATTGATGCGCGAATTGCATATCGCCCATCTGGCCGACAGCGCTGCCATGTCGCTATCGGGTGGCGAGCGGCGCCGCTGCGAGATCGCCCGCGCCCTGGCGGCCGACCCGCGCTTTATTCTGCTCGACGAGCCCTTTGCCGGGGTTGACCCGATTGCGGTGATGGATATCCAGAAGATCATCCGTTACCTGAAGGAGCGAGGCATCGGCGTGCTGATCACCGATCACAATGTGCGCGAGACCCTGGGCATCTGCGATCGTGCCTATATCATCAATGAAGGCAGCGTGCTGGCATCCGGCACTGCGGAGGAGATTGTCTATAACGACAATGTTCGTCGTGTCTACCTGGGCGAGCATTTCCGCCTCTAGCAACGAAGAAACACACCCTACGGCATGAAGCCCTCCCTCCAGCTCAAGCTTTCCCAGTCGCTGACCCTGACGCCGCAGCTGCAGCAATCGATCAAGCTGCTGCAACTCTCCACACTCGATCTCAATCAGGAAATCGAGCGCTTCTTGCAAGACAACCCGATGCTGGAGCGCGAGGACGACGACGCGCCGGAGACCTTCGCGGTCAAGGAAGACGGCAGCCCGGCCGAGGCGCCGGAAAGCATTCCGGGCCAGGACGAGCCGGCCAGCAGCAATGAATCGGCCGAGCCCGACTTCGACACCGACAATATGCTCGGCGACAACTACTGGAGCGAAGCTGCCGGCAGTGGCAAACAGCGCGATGGCGATGACGATGAATTCGACGCGCATGCCAATGTCGCCCGCATCCCCACCCTGCGCGAACACCTGATCAGCCAGCTGGGCTTGCTGCCACTGAGCCAGCGCGACAGCGCGCTCGCCACCTTGGTGATCGATGCACTCGACGACGATGGCTACCTGACCCAGCCACTGGCCGAAATCCTCGAGCTGATCCCGCCCGAGCTGCGCGAAGACCTCGAAATCGATATCGACGATCTGCAGATAGGCTGGCAATTGGTGCGCCAGCTGGAACCATTGGGCGTGGCAGCAGTCAACCTGAAGGATTGCCTTGGATTGCAGCTGAAACCGTTGGTTGCGGTAGAGCCGTTTGGCGGATTGGCGCTTTCCATCGTGACCGAGTGTCTCGATTTGTTGGCCAATAAAGACTACAGTAAGATTAAGAAAACGCTAAAGTGTGATGACATTGGCTTAAAGGCAGCACAGGCGCTGATTCAGAGGCTGAATCCCCATCCTGGCGCCGCCTTTGGTGAAACAGAAACCCGCTATGTCGTCGCTGATGTTGTGGTCAGGAAGCTCAAACAGGGGTGGGTAGCGCAGCTCAATGAAGCGGCGATGCCCAAGCTAAGAGTCAATCAGCTGTATGCCAATATCCTTCGCCAGCAGCGTGACAGCGGCGCAGGGCTCGGCGGGCAGCTGCAAGAAGCGAAGTGGCTGATCAAAAACGTGCAGCAACGCTTTGAAACCATCCAGCGTGTCGCCCAAGCCATTGTTGAGCGTCAGCAGCGCTTCTTCGAACACGGCGAAGTTGCCATGCGCCCCTTGGTGCTGCGCGATATTGCCGAGGAGCTGGAACTGCATGAATCAACCATCTCGCGCGTCACTACCCAGAAGTACATGCTCACCCCTCGCGGCATTTACGAATTCAAGTATTTCTTCGGCAGCCATGTCGACACCGACTCTGGTGGCGAATGTTCGGCCATTGCCATCAAGGCCCTGTTAAAACAGCTCATCCAGAACGAGGACCCGAAAAAACCGCTGAGCGATAGTGCGATCGCCGAGGTGCTGGGCAAACAGGGCATTAATGTTGCCCGCCGCACGGTGGCGAAGTATCGCGAAGCCATGCAGATCCCGCCCGTCAACCAAAGAAAGTCCCTCTAGCCGCCGGCACAGTGTTTGGCGGCATCCTTAACACAAGGAGCGTTGTATGAACCTGACTATCAGTGGGCACCACCTCGAAGTTACCCCCTCCATCCGGGAATATCTCGGCACCAAGCTGGAGCGCGTGACTCGCCATTTTGACCACGTCATTGATATGCATGTCACGCTATCGGTGGACAAGCTGCAGCAGAAAGTCGACGTCAACGTCCACCTGCGCGGCAAGGATATTCATGTTGAAGCGACCGAGCCGGATATGTATGCAGCCATCGACCTGATTGCCGACAAGCTCGACCGGCAAGTGCTCAAGCACAAGGAAAAGCGTTACAGCGACCGCCATACCGGCGACGCCATCAAGTATCAGGAACAGCCTGGCGCCTGAACCATTACGGGCGTTGTAGCCAGAACGGGAACGGTCCAGGGACGCCGTTCCCGTTTTCATTTGCCCTGGCGCATAGCCGCTGCAGCTGACCTGATGGACTGGTTTGCACCATCCGAATATCCGCCGCAAACCTCCCGGCCTTCCTTTCGTCCTCGCCAGACAGCGGCGCGCAAGTACCGAAACGCCCAGGAGCCTTCTGCCCAGCGTGATGCACTGAGTGCGGGATTGGCACCGCCTGTCTCGTATCCACCCGGCCGATGAAAAGTCAGCTTGTCCCAAGCTGCCAGCGGCGTACAATGCGCCCGAAATTGCCTACACGTCTGAATTCCATGGCCCTGATTGCCTCCATCCTGCCCCCGGCCAATGTCTTTCTCGATCTCGACCTGACCAGCAAGAAACGGTTATTCGAACAAGCCGGAATCCTGTTTGAAAACAGCCATGGCATTGCCCGCAGCACGATATTCGATGCCCTGCTCGATCGCGAGCGAATGGGATCGACCGGCGTCGGTCACGGCGTGGCCATTCCGCACGGCCGCATCAAGGGCCTGAAGGAAGCTGCCGGCACCTTTGTGCGGCTCAAGCAACCGATTCCATTCGAAGCAGCTGATGGCAAGCCGGTGCTGTTCGCCTTTGTGCTATTGGTGCCGGAGCGGGCCACCGATCAACATCTGCAGATTCTGAGCGAGCTGGCCCAGTTATTCAGCGACAAGAAGCTGCGCGAAGCGCTTGCCAGCGTTGCCGATGTAGAAGGCGCACATGCGCTGCTGACAAGCTGGTCGAACTAGGCGCCATTGCCAGCAAGCTTTTGCTCAAGCGCCAGCGGCTCGCGTTAAGATAGGGCCTTTGCGGCATACGCCGCCCGATTCGACGCCCTGAGCCATGCCGCAAATCACCGTCCGCCAGCTGTTTATCGATAATGCCGAAAAACTGCGGCTGACCTGGCTTGCCGGCCAGAGTGGCGCCAACAACCTGCTGTCCAACGAAGCCGATACGCAAAAGCCGGCCCACGCGTTGGTCGGCCACTTGAACTTCGTCCACCCCAACCGCGTACAGGTACTGGGGCTCGCTGAAGTCGCCTATCTGAAGAGCCTGGAACAGGATGCGCTGAAAAAGTCGCTGGACCATCTGTTCAGCACCGATATGGCGGCCATGTTCGTCGCCAACGGCCTGCCTACGCCCGACATCCTGCGCGACGCCTGCGAGCGCAATCATGTGCCCTTGCTCACCTCCCCCGAGCAAAGCCCCTATCTGATGGATGTGCTGCGCTTTTATCTGGCCAAGGCGCTGGCGGTATCGACCAATCTGCATGGGGTGTTTCTTGATGTGCTGGAAGTCGGCGTCTTGATCACCGGCGAAAGTGCCATGGGTAAGAGCGAGCTGGCGCTGGAGCTGATCTCGCGTGGCCACGGCCTGGTTGCTGACGACGTGGTCGAACTCTACCGTATCGCCCCCGACACCTTGGAAGGCCGCTGCCCACCGCTGCTGCGCGACTTTCTGGAAGTGCGCGGCCTCGGGGTACTGAATATCCGCACCATCTTCGGTGAGACAGCCGTACGGCCGAAAAAGAACCTGAAGCTGATCATCCACCTCACCAAACAGTCCGACGCGATCAATCCGCTCGATCGGCTGCAAATGCAGGCGGCAACGCAGGATGTGCTCGATGTGGCCATCCGCAAGGTCGTGCTGCCCGTGGCCGCCGGTCGCAATCTGGCAGTGCTGGTGGAGGCGGCGGTGCGCAACTACATCCTGCAATTGCGCGGCATCGATTCCACCCGCGAATTCATCGAACGCCACCAACGCTTTATGGAGTCGGGAGAGTAAGCGTGCATAGCCTGCAAGTGGTGCTGATTTCCGGGCTATCCGGCTCGGGCAAGAGTGTGGCGCTCAATCTGCTGGAAGACCTGGGCTATTACTGCATCGACAATCTGCCCGCCACCTTGCTGCAGCAAACCGTCAGCCTGCTGCGCAGCGAAGGCCATACCCGCCTCGCCATCAGCGTCGATGTACGTGGCGCACAGAGCCTGCCGGCCCTGCCCGACTGCGTCAGCCGCCTGAAAAGCGATGGCGTCGATGTAAGGGTGCTGTTTCTGGAAGCGAAGACCGAGGCCCTGCTCAAGCGCTTTTCCGAGACCCGCCGCAAACACCCGCTTTCGTTGATCCAGCCCGATCTCACCGTGGGCGAATGCATCGTGCTGGAGCGCGAACTGCTGGCTGAAGTAGCTGATCTGGCCCACCGCGTCGATACCAGCGAACTGAGCGCCAATGCGCTACGCGCCTGGATCAAGCAATTTTTGGCGCTGGATCAATCACGGCTGACGCTGATCTTCCAGTCTTTCGGCTTCAAGCACGGCCTGCCGCTCGATGCCGATTTCGTGTTCGATGCGCGCTGCCTGCCCAACCCCTATTACGACCTGGCACTGCGCCCGCTGACCGGTCGCGACCAGCCGGTAATCGACTTCCTGGAAGCCGAAACGACAGCGCAGACCATGTTTGCCGATATCTGCCACTACCTCGACCACTGGCTGCCCAGTTTCGACCGCGATAACCGCAGTTATGTCACCGTCGCCATCGGCTGTACCGGCGGTCAGCACCGCTCGGTATGGCTGGCCGAAAAACTGGCTGGCCGCTTTGGTGGTGATCGGCAGGTACTGCTACGGCACCGCGAATCCGGCACTGTCTGAGCAGGCAGGCACCGCGACGTCGCCCCCCTTTCACCCCGCTCGGCCCGCCCCGCCAACCCATCGCCAAGCGTACCTGCGCACTCCACAGGCCCTGAACCATGACCCAGCCGCACACCATCACCCTCGCACTCACCGGCGCCTCCGGCATGCCCTATGGCCTGCGTTTGCTGCAGTGCCTGCTGGCTGCCAAGGTACGGGTGTATCTGCTGTACTCGCAAGCCGCCCAGATCGTGATCAAGCAGGAAATCGGCGAAACCTGGCCGTCGCGCGCCAAAGAGGTGGAGGCCATGCTGCACCAGCGGCATGGCGTAGGGCCTGATCTGCTGCGGGTATTCGGCCGCGAGGAATGGTTTGCGCCCGTCGCTTCCGGCTCCAATCCGGCCGATGCCATGGTGGTATGCCCCTGCACCATGGGCACGCTTGCCGCCATTGCCGCCGGCATGAGCGACAACCTGATCGAGCGCGCCGCCGACGTCAGCATCAAGGAAGGGCGCAAACTGATCCTGGTACCACGCGAGACGCCGTATTCGGCCCTGCACCTGGAAAACATGCTCAAGCTGGCAAAACTGGGCGTATGCATCCTGCCGCCCAATCCGGGCTTTTATCACCATCCGCAAGCCGTAGACGATCTGATCGATTTTGTCGTGGCGCGGGTACTGGACCAGCTTGGCGTACCGCACCAGCTGATGGCGCGCTGGGGTGACGCCACCGTATGAATGCAATCGCGGGAACGCCATCCTCGGCCAGCAAGCTACGCCTGCTGCGCGATATTCGCTATTTTGAGTTTGATGGCATGCCGGCTCCGCAGGGTCCCGCGCCGGACTATCTGGGAGCCCTGTTTCCCAGCCCTGCCGGCGCCAGCTCGCTGGGCTTGCGCCTCGCTTGCAAGGCCGAGGAGCTGGGCATCTCGATCGGCCAGGCGAGCCATCTTTACCTGTGCTTTACCCGCGCCATTGCGCCTGGCGCCGTCGAGGCTTGCAACTATCAATATCGTAACGAGCGCTGGGCGCAATTTGTTCTGGTCGGCCTGCCACACCACTATGCCGGCCTAGATGACCAACAGCGCCTGACTGCCTTGCTTGACGCCAGCTGTGCCGCCTTGCACTGGCTGGCACCAACCCGGCTGGCTGAAATCAGCACACTACGTCGCGGCATACTCGAGCATGGCGATGCCCTGCGCGTGCGCATCCACACCAAGCCGGGCAAGCTGTATCACATCTGCATTGAACATACCGTGGCCACCCATCCGGCGCCGAGCAGTCTTTACGTGCGTATCAAGGCCTCCGCCACGGGCGCAGAGACGGAATTCAAGCTGGCCGAGCTGGGCAGGCCCGATGATGCGCGCGCCCTGGTCGGTCGCGTCGCGATCCGGGATGGTGTGTTGATTATTCATCCGAAACCATCATGGCGCGCCAGCCTGGACGCGGCACCTTACAATACGCCGCTCACCGTTGATCTCCGGCAGTCAGGTGCCAGGCAAACTGAATAACGGCCGTGGCTGATGGCCGAAAAGCGTCAGCCGCCTTTTTCCAACCCACTTCGAATCGTGGCTACCATGCGCCATCTACTCTTGCTTGCGGGACTACTCAGCGCCAGCCCGCTATACGCGGCACCGCTCGATAAAATCCACAATATCGTCGTCATCTACGGTGAAAACCGCAGCTTCGACTCGCTATACGGCCTCTACCCGGGCGCGGACGGCTTGCTGAATCTCAAGCCCGCGCAATACCTGCAAACCGATCGTGACGGCACGCCGTTCAGCCTGCTGCCACCAATCTGGCATGAAGACCGCAAACAGGCCAGCGCTATCGACCCGATGTTTGCTGCCCAGCCGCAGCCCGCCAACAAACCCTTCCGCATCGACGCACCGCCCTACGGCATCAAGCTGGGCGATGAAACGCGCGATCAGGTGCACCGTTTTTACCAGAGCCAGATGCAGATCAATGGCGGCAAGATGGATCGCTTTGCCGCGTGGTCCGACGGCGGAGCCCTGGTGATGGGCCACTACGATGGCAGCCAGATGAAGCTGTGGCAGCTGGCGCGGCGCTTTACCCTGGCCGACCAGTTTTTCATGGGCGCATTTGGCGGCTCCTTCCTCAACCATATGTGGCTGGCTTGCGCCTGCACGCCCAGCTTTCCCGACGCGCCGGCCAAGTTGAGGTCGGTCGTGGAAGACGACGGCATTACCCTCAAGCAGACAGCCGAATCGCCGAAGAGCGCCCTGCAGGGGCCGCCGGTCTATGTGGCGGACAAATCGATCACACCTGATGGATTTGCCGTCAACACCATGCAGCCCAGCTTTCAGCCCAGCGGCATCGCCCCGGCCAGCGATGGCGATACGACGCGAGCCAATCCGGCGCAGCACCCGCTACCGGTTCAGACCGCTGCCACCCTGGGCGACCGACTGAGCGCCAAGGGCGTCAGCTGGGCCTGGTTCGGTGCGGCATGGAACCAGGCGGTAGCCGATGGCCCGCTGCCCGATGCGCAACGTCGCGCCATCTATCACTACGACGGCGATGCCCAAGGCTTCAATGCGCACCATCAGCCCTACAACTATTTTGCCAATTACGCGCCGGGCAGCGCGGCGCGCAGCGAGCACCTGAAGGACGGCGAAGACTTCGAGCGTGCCATCGGTGCCGGCACCTTGCCCCAGGTGTCGTTCTACAAGCCGGCCGGCAAACTCAACCAGCATCCGGGCGGCGATCTGGCCGCTGGTGACGCACATATCGCCGGCGTGGTGGAGCGCATCATGCGCGGCCCGCAGTGGAAGAACACCCTGATCATCGTCACCTATGACGAAAACGGCGGCTTCTGGGACCATGTCGCTCCGCCCAAGGGCGACCGCTGGGGCCCCGGCCCGCGCGTGCCCACCTTGCTGATTTCGCCCTGGGTGAAGAAAGGCTTTGTCGACCATACGGTGTACGACACCACCTCGATCCACCGCCTGATCAACCGTCGCTTCGGCCTGGACCCCTTGCCCGGCGTGCGCGCATTTGGCGACCTGACCGCGGCGCTGACATCAGGCCAAGGCAAACGAGGCAAGCGCAGCAAGTAGGGCATCGAGCGCGTCACAATACAAAAGGGCCGCATCGCTGCGGCCCTTTTGCTTGCTTCAGTCTATCGAGACATCAATGCTTGAGCTGGGCATTGATGGCATCGATATCGGCCTCAGCCAATTCACCCACCGCCGCCGACAGATTCAGCTTGTTGACCAGGTAGGCATAGCGTGCCTGCGCCAGATCGCGCTTGGTCGAATACACCTTCTGCTCGGCATTGAGCACGTCCAGCGTGGTGCGCACCCCGACTTCGCGGCCCAGCGAGGTGGAATCGAGCGAGCTTTGCGCCGACACCAAGGCCTGCTCCAGCGCCTTGATCTGGGCAGCGCCCGATTGCACGCCGAGGAAGGCGGCCTTGGTAGTCTGCGCCACATCGCGGCGCGTCGCTTCCAGCTTGAACTGCGCCTGATCACGCAAGGCGATCGATTCACGCAGCTTGGAACTGGTTGCGCCGCCGGTATACAGCGGGATATTCAGTTGCAAGCCAAGCACGCCATTCTTGTTATGTTCAATCTGACTGGCCAGACCGCCCTTGTTCCAGCTTTCGCCGTAGCGGCCGACCAGGCTCAGGGTGGGTTGCCGCTGCGTGCGATAGCGGTCGATATCGGCATCTGCAATAGCCAGCGAGCTGCGCTGACCGGCAATTTCCAGGCTCTTTTCTTCTGCGCGCTTGAGCCAGCTGTTCATATCGTTGGGCTCGGGTGGCGTAGCCTGCATCTTGGCCACCAGAGGCGAGATACCGTCCGCGCTGACACCGGTCAGCTGGGCAAACGCATTTTGCTTGACCAGCAGATTGTTCTGGCTGGCGATCTCGCTGGCGACGATGGCATCGAACGATGCCTGCGCTTCGTGGGTATCGGTGATGGTGGACACCCCGACTTCAAAGCTCTTCTTTGCCTGGGCCAATTGCTGAGCCACGGCATCCTTCTGCGCACGTACGAAGTCGAGGCTGTCTTGCGCATACAGCACATCGAAATAGGCTTGCGCCACCCGCAGGATCAGGCTCTGGCGGGCGCCAGCGAAGCTGACTTCGGCCAGGCGTGCCTGCTCCAGCAGCTGGCTATTGCCCACGCTGGCGGCGGCGTTATACAGCGGCTGGCTGGCGCTAACCGTGTAGTCATACGAGGTACCGCTGGCACTGCTCGAATTGCCGCGGGCAAAATCGGTTCCCTGATTCTGGTGATTCAAGTCCGTGCTCAGATTCACCTGCGGCAACCACAGTGCCCTGGCTTGCTCGGTCTTTTCGCGACCGGCCACCGCGGCCGCTTCGGCGGCGGCGAAGGTGGCATCGTATTTCTTGGCTTGCTCATAAACCGACTTCAGATCGGCCGCCTGGGCCACAGAAGCCAGGGCCAGCGCCACCGATACGGCGACAGCCTGAAACGCTAAACGGTGCATACACAGTCCTTTTTGCTGGTTGGCCTGAGGCCATTCGGGGCGACTGAAAACATACTTAACAGTATCTTATCCTAACAGGGAGCTGATCTCCAAGCTTGCCCATTGCCATTTACGCAACACCAAAGGGCTTGCGTACCCGGTACCAGGCGGCATACAGGGCTGGCAGGAACAACAGCGTCAGCAAGGTGGCGACAAACAATCCGCCCATGATTGCCCACGCCATCGGCCCCCAGAAGGTGGAACGGGTCAGCGGAATCATCGCCAGAATCGCCGCAGCAGCGGTCAGCATGATCGGCCGGAAGCGCCGCACAGCCGATTCGATGATCGCTTCCCACAGGCTAGCGCCTGCCGCCACGTCATGGTCAATCTGATCGACCAGGATCACCGAGTTGCGCATGATCATGCCGGCCAGTGCAATCACCCCAAGCTGCGCGACAAAGCCGAACGGCACCTGGAAGGTGAACAGGATAGCCGAGACACCGATCATCCCCAAGGGTGCCGTCAACAGCACCAGCACCATCTTGCCGATATTCTGCAGCTGGAACATCAACAGCGTCATCACGGTGAACAGCATCAGCGGCATCACCGCCACAATCGACTGCTGGCTCTTCACGCTCGATTCCTGGGTGCCGCCGATCTCGATGGTGTAACCAAGCGGCAGGGCATCGGCCAGTTTCTTCACTTCCGGCCACATCGCCATGGTCACATCCGGCGCCTGGGCGCCTTCCACATCAGCCCGCACCGAAATGGTCGGCATGCGGTTGCGGCGCCAGATCAGGCTTTCTTCGCTTTCCAGCTTCAGGCGCGCAATCTGACTCAGCGGCACGAACTTGCCATCGTGCAGATAAATCTTCGCATCCTTGAGATTGTTCAGATCGGTGCGCTCCGGCGCAGTAAGGCGCCCCACCACATCGATATTGCGGTCCGCTTCACGGAAGTCGGTAATGGTGACGCCGCTAAGCGAGGTCTGCATCGCCTGCGCCACCTGTTGCGAGCTGATACCGAGGGCGCGTGCTTTGTCCTGGTCGATTTCCAGCCGCACCACATTGGCACGCTCGCTCCAGTCCGAGTTCACCTGCCGGGTATGCGGATTGGCACGCATGATGGCGGCGATCTGCTCGGCGATCGGCCGCAGCTTGTTGGCATCTGGCCCTGCCACCCGGAACATCACCGGATAACCGACCGGCGGACCGTTTTCGAGCCGGTTGACCCGGCCACGCACTACCGGGAAGTCCTTGGCGAACAGCGCTTGAATGCGCCGCGCCACATCCTCGCGCACATGCTCATTACGGGTCATCACGGTGAGCTGACCGAAGTTGAGATTGGGGAACTGCTGGTCCAGCGGCATGTAGTAGCGCGGGCTGCCCGAGCCGATATAGCTGGTGATGCTGACAATATCCTTATCACCCTTGAGCTTGCTCTCCATCGCCTTGACCTGTGCTTCGGTCTCGGCAAAGGTAGCCGACTGCGGCAGCCACATATCCACCATCAGCTCCGGCCGGCTGGAAGCCGGGAAGAACTGCTTGGGCACGAATTTGAACAGGCCCATGGCGACCACGAAGGCCAGCACGGTGACAACGATCACCGTCTTGCGATGCTCGATGCACCAGGTCACCAGCTTGCGGAAACGAACATAGAAGCCGCGTTGATACACGGCATGCTCATCGGCATGGCCGGTTGACTCAGGCAGCAGCTTGAAACCGAGATAGGGGGTGAACACCACAGCGACGAGCCAGGACAGCATCAGCGACAGGCCCACCACCTGGAAGATCGACACGGTGTACTCACCCGCGCCCGACTTGGCCAGGCCCACCGGCATGAAACCGGCGGCGGTGATCAGGGTGCCGGTCAGCATCGGCATGGCGGTGCTGGTATAGGCAAAGGTGGCGGCACGCATGCGGTCCCAGCCTTGCTCGAGCTTGAGCGCCATCATTTCCACCGCGATGATCGCATCGTCCACCAACAGGCCCAGGGCAATGATCAGGGCGCCGAGCGAGATGCGCTGCAACTCGATGCCGAGCAGATACATGCCCAGAAAGGTCATCGCCAGCACCAGCGGGATCGACAGCGCCACCACGATGCCGGTGCGCACGCCCAGCGACAAAAAGCTCACTGCCAGCACGATGGCGACGGCCTCGAGCAAGCTCTTCATGAATTCGCCCACCGCGCTACCAACCACATGTGGCTGGTCGGACACCGAGCTGACCACGATGCCGACCGGCATCTGGCTGCGGATCTGTTTGAGGGTGGTATCGAGATGCTTGCCCAACGAAATGACGTCGGCGCCGTTTTTCATGCTGACGGCAAGACCAATGGCATCCTTGCCATTGAAGCGCATCTTGAAGGTAGCTGGATCTACATAGCCACGGGTGACGGTAGCGATATCGCCAACGCGCAGGCTGTGACCGTTGGCGGTGATGCCGATATTGCGGATGGCTTCAACCGAATCAAATTCGCCGGTCGGACGCAGGGCGATACGTACACCACCGGTTTCCACCACGCCGGCCGGCGTGACGGCGTTGGTCACCGCCAGGGTCTGGAAGATGAGTTGCGGATCAATACCAAGCGAGGCCAGCTTGGCATTGGAGGTTTCGATATAGATCTTCTCGTCCTGATCGCCGATCAGATCGACCTTGTTCACTTCCGGTATGCGCAGCAGCTCGGCACGCGCCGCTTCGACATAGCGCTTGGTCTCGGCATAGCTGAAACCATCGCTGGTAAAGGCATAGATATTGCCGAAAGTATCACCGAATTCATCATTGAATACCGGCCCAAGCACACCTGAGGGCAAGGTATAGCGGATATCTCCGAGCTTTTTCCGCACTTGGTACCAGGTGTCCTGTACCGCGCGGCTGCCACGGATATCTTCACGCAGAGAGATGATCACCTGCGCTTCACCGGCCTTGGCGAAGCTCTTGGTGTAGTCGATCTCGGCCACTTCCTGCAGCTTTTTTTCCAGCTTGTCGAGCACCTGCACTTCCATCTGCCGCGCCGATGCGCCAGGCCAGTAAGCGCGTACCACCATGGCCTTGAAGGTGAATTCGGGGTCTTCCTTCTGCCCGAGACGTTGATAGGCAAACAGGCCGGCAAGAATAAAGGTGATGATGAAATACACCACCAGCTGGCGATGCTTGAGCGCCCATTCGGAGAGATTGATCGATTTCACTTATTTCTCCCCGCCAGGCAGTGCATCGGCAATCCGCACCTTTTCGCCGGCATGCAGCAGATTGGCGCCGGCGGTCACCACCTGCTCACCAGCTTGCAGGCCCTTGTCGATCAATACCGTGCCATTGCGTGCACCGGCAAGGCTCACCGGGCGCAGGGCAACCTGCATGGTCTTGCCATCCACCACCCATACCTGCGGCTTGCCGCTGTTGTCATAGATGGCCGACATCGGCAGCGAATAAGCCTGGCCTTGTTCGCCCGGCAAGGTGACATAGGCCGTCATGCCCAGCCTAACCTGCTGATCCGGCGCCACGATGGTGACCCGCGCCGCATAGGTGCGGGTAATCGGGTCGGTATCCGGTGCCAGCTCACGCAGGCGGCCTTGGTACTGTTTGTCCGGCGCCGCCCAAAGCGACACGGTCAGTTGTTTGGCATGACGCAGTTCTTCGATACGCGATTCCGGCACGCTGACCAGAACCTCGCGCTCGCCATCTTCAGCGATCTTCACCACCGGCGCGCCAGCCGCCACCACCTGGCCCACTTCGGCATTCAAGGCGGTAACCACGCCGGCATGCTCGGCGCGCAGCACGGTATAGCTGCCCTGATTGCCGGCCAGCTTGTACTGCGCCTGCATCGCATCAAAAGCCACCTTGGCTTGGTCGACATTGGACTGGCTGACAAAGCCCTTGGCCTGCAAGGTCTTGGCGCGTTCCAGATCCATGCGCGCCTTGTCGAACTGGCTGCGTGCTGCCGCTTCTTGCAATGCCACGTCTTTCGGATCGATCTTCAGCAAGGGCTGGCCCGCCTTGACCTGCTGCCCCAGTTCGACATAGCGCTCCAGAATCTGCCCGGCAATCCGGAAGCCTTGCGGGCTCTCGCGCCGTGCGCGCACCTCGCCCGAGTAGTTGGCGGCCAGTGCGCCATCCACCGCCTTGACGGTTTGAACGCGCACCGAGCGTATCTCCTCGTGCTGCTCCGGCGCCTTGCTGCAGGCAGCCAGTGCAACAGCAAGTATCAGCGGGGAAAACTGGGCAAAACGCATGGCAATCTCCATCGTGTCAGGCTGAGCGCAGACTCAGACCAAAAACCAGTGTTTGAATGACTTGTTCCAGGTATTCATCAACATTGAATTCGCCGGTTTCGCAGGCGGGCGCATGCTTCCACAGCATGGCCATCAGTACCGGAGCCACTACCACCTTTACCGTCGACTCGATCGGCATGGGGCGGAATTCGCCGCGATCCACGCCATACTGCAATGCCTTGGCGATCATCGCCTCGCCGCGCCGCACCACCACCTCGCGATGCAACTCGGCAAGCTCGGGGAAGTTGTTCGCCTCGGAAATAATCAACTTGGGCAGGCCGGACAGACGGGTAGCACCAATCAACGACCACCAGGTGCGGATCACCATGGCCAGCAACTCCGGCGCTGTACCCTTGAACTGGGTGATCAGCTGCTCGCCCTCATCCAGCTTGGCACCGATGCCGTCGCGGATGATGGCGCGCAGCATCTCTTCCTTGCCATCGTAGTAGCGGTAGATGGTGCCTGCCGTCACACCGGCGGCCGCCGCAATATCGTTCATCTTGGTGGCGGCAAAGCCTTTGGCTACAAACAGGTCCAGCGCGGCGTCGAGGATCTCGCCGGGGCGCGCATCCTTGCGCCGCGCCCAGCGCGTCACCGTGCCCAGAACCGGGCAGCTGCAGTCGTCGTGTTTATCAGTCAGCGTCATCCGGCGGATATTAAATGAATGTTCATTTACTTTTCAAGCGCAATTTCCGGAAATGGACAGCGCGACTACCGCGCATTGCGCGAATTTTCCGAGGTATCGTCGCCGCGAAGGCGGGCACGACTTTAGGCACTGCGGCATCGACATAGCCCCAAAGCAAGCCCCACACAGGCGAAGGTGCGCAGCAAGCCCATCGCGCCGGACGAAAAACCGGGTGGCTGCGGTAGAATTGCCGTTCATCGTTTGCCCTGGACCCACCATGCCTGCCATCACCCCGATCACTGCGCAAATCGCTGCCGACAAGGCGGCCATCCTGGCCGAGGCCATGCCTTATATCCGCCGGTTTCGCGGCAAGACCATTGTGGTGAAGTACGGTGGCAATGCCATGACCGAGCCGGCCTTGAAAGAAGGTTTTGCCCGCGATGTGGTGCTGTTGAAGCTGGTTGGCCTCAACCCGGTGGTAGTGCATGGCGGCGGCCCGCAAATCAATGAGCTGCTGTCCAAGGTAGGCAAGCAGGGCGAATTCATCCAGGGCATGCGCGTTACCGACAGCGAGACCATGGATATCGTGGAAATGGTGCTGGGCGGCCTGGTCAACAAGGAAATCGTCAGCCTGATCAACCAGCATGGCGGGCGCGCTGTTGGCCTGACCGGCAAGGATGGCCACTTTATTCGCGCCAAAAAGATGTTCCTGCGCGGTGACAACGACGAGGAGCAAATCGATATCGGCCAGGTGGGCGAAATCGACAGTATCGACCCGGAGCTGGTGGCCCTGCTCGACACCCGTGACTTTATCCCGGTGATTGCACCGATAGGCGTTGGCAGCCAGGGGGAGGCGTTCAATATCAATGCCGACCTGGTCGCCGGCAAGCTCGCCGAGGTGCTGCAGGCGGAAAAGCTGATCCTGATGACCAATACGCCGGGGGTGCTGGACAAGTCCGGCCAGCTACTCACCGGCCTTACACCGACCATCGTCGACCAGCTGGTTGCCGAGGGCACCATCTCGGGCGGCATGATTCCCAAGATCAGCTCGGCGCTGGAGGCAGCAGTCAGCGGCGTCAACTCGGTGCATATCATCGATGGCCGGGTCCAGCATGCCCTGCTGCTGGAAGTGCTGACCGACCATGGCGTAGGCACCATGATCACCCGCGATCACTAAGCCGGAGCGCCGTCGATGCCGCAGCGCACAAGCAATTGCGCTTGTCGGCACAGCCAGGCAGCCTACTATTACGGTTACCGTGTTTATTTCTTGGCCATTGGAGAATGCGCAGCATGAAAACCGCCCGCCAGCTACTTCAGGAAAAATCCCGTCAGGCCATTTTCTCGGTACCCCCCAATGCTACGGTTTACCAGGCACTTCAGCTGATGGCCGAAAAAGACATCGGCGCCGTACTGGTCATGGAAAAAGACAAGCTGCTTGGCATCTTTTCCGAGCGCGACTATGCGCGCAAGGTGGTACTGCAGGGCAAGACCTCGGCCGGCACGCCGATTTCCGACATCATGACCAAGCGGGTGATCTTCGCCCAACCAAGCCAGACCACCGATGAGTGCATGGCCATCATGTCGGAAAAGCGCTTTCGCCACCTGCCGGTGATGGATGGCGACACCGTACTGGGCGTACTGTCGATCACCGACTTGGTGCGCGAACAGATTGCCGAACAGCAATTCATGATTGCGCAGCTGGAAAACTATATCCACGGCTAAGGTCGCGCAGTCATATCCCCTTGCCCTCCCGCATCGCCCCGGCCAGCGCCGGGGCGGTTTTCTTTTCGGGCCCGGCCGGCCTCGCCAATAACCCTGTTTTGCCGATGAGCACTCCGCACTGGATCTTTGACCTCGACAACACCCTGCACGACGCCAATGGCTATGTCTTCCCGCAAATGAAGCAGGAAATGACCGCCTATATCGCCCGGCATGTCGGTATTGCGCCAGAACAGGCCCAGCAGCTGCATCACCACTATTGGCAGCACTACGGCACCACACTGGCCGGCCTGCAGCGCCATCACGGCCCGGTCGATGCTGCCCATTTCCTGCGCGAAACCCATGTGCTGGCAGCGCTGGAACAGCATCTGTCGCCGATGCGCAATCTTCATCGCACCCTGCGCCAGCTGCCTGGTCGCAAATTCCTGTTCACCAATGCGCCGCTTGCCTATGCGCGGCGGGTTATCGCGCAATTGGGCATTGCCCATCTGTTTGACGCGGTACAGGCGATCGAGCACGCGCGCCTATTGCCCAAACCGCACGCTTACGGCTACCGACGCTTGCTGCAGCGGCATCAGCTCGATCCGCAGCGCTGCATCATGGTGGAAGATACGCCGGACAATCTGCGCACAGCCAAGCAACTCGGCATGCGCACCGTGCTGCTCGGCGAGCGAGGCAGTTCGTTTCATTTTGCCGACCTGACCATTGCACA